>JAFAUE010000185.1 GCA_019243475.1 Acidobacteriota bacterium
GGAATCACGGCCGCCTGCGCTCGCTTCCTCAAGACACTCGCAAACACCTCAGCGGAGCGCGCACATGGAACCACAGTGCATGACGGAACCATCTGCAGAGCTGCTTCGTGGCTGAAAGAACCACGTTCGCCTTGAATGGCAATTTTCAATGATGGAACTCCTGGATCATTTTGTGATTTCTTGATTTTGCGATTTCGTGCATGCCTGGTTCCGGCCATAAATTAGAAAATCATGAAATCGATAAACCACAATCCCGAATTTTTATTTATTTTCCACATTCGGCAGATCAGCTCTTCCTGCAGCTCTCGCTGCGGCCGCAGCTCTCGATTCTCAGCAACCCTAGTTCTCAAGGGCCACTCTTACCTACAGCAAAGTCAAACACTGCTTGGGAGGTAGGGCCGATGCTTTGGACCCTTTTTGTAATCCTGCTTGTACTCTGGCTGATCGGAGTCGTCAGCAGCTACACGCTCGGCGGATTTATCCATCTGCTGCTCGTGCTGGCGCTGGTGGCGCTTGTCTTCCAGTTGCTGACCGGCCGGCGAACCGCCGTCTAGCAGTCAAGCATGTACTTGAGAGTACCCGCTGAAAGCGGAAATTGAACGCCCAAACAGAGGCGAGAGGCGAAACAGAGGAGGCCAATATGGACAAGGACCGCATTAAAGGCAAGATGGATGAAGTTGCCGGACGCGCGAAGCGACAAGTCGGCGAGTGGACCGGAGACGTCGAGACCCAAGGTGAAGGCGCAGCCGAAGAGATTAAAGGCACTGTGCAGAACGCTTGGGGCAAGGTGAAGGACGGTGCACGCAACCTCGGCAAGGAACACGATGACGCGAATCGCGACATCGAGACAGATCGCAAGCGCGATGTAGCGTAGTCGAGCTATTGTTAAGGAAATCTGAAAAGAGGCCTGATTAAGGCCTCTTTCTTTTTGTCTGCTGTTTTCGGAGTCCTTGCGCGTCGATTAGCAGCGCCCCCGAGGGATGCAATTTGAGACGCCACCCCGGAGGAACAACCGTCGTCGCCGTGTACTCGGTGACGACGGCCGGACCCGAAACGGTAAAGCCACGCGGGAAGCCTTCTCTGTGCACGACAGCGCATTTTAGGCGCCGCCCACCGAAGACTGCTTCGCTTTTGGTTACCTTTCCTTTACCTGCAGTAGTTTTCACGATTCTTGGCGTCATTTTGGAGGATTGAGGACCGGTCGCTCTCAATCGCATGGTCACGGCTTCGATTTCCTTGCCTTCATGGTGGTATCCAAATCGCTTCTGGTGTGCGGCGTGAAAGCGTTCGAGCAAGGCGGTCGAAGCTCGCCATGGGAGGTTCAGCTCATATCCCTGCCCTTGATAGCGCATGTCGAGAGTGCATTGCAGACGTGGCCTGCCCTTCCACTGCTCCACTGCAAACTCGCGCGCAGCGAGTTGTTCCAGCTCGGTGAAAATTTGTTCTACCTTGCGGACAAGAGAAGGGAAATTCTTCGCCGTCAGGAGCATCGGAGCCGTGCGCGAATAGTCCTTCACAACCTCACTCACCAGAATTCCATACGCCGACAGTGCGCCGGGAGCCGGTGGGACAATCACGCGAGGGATGGACAATGCGCTTGCCAATTCGCAGGCATGCAGTGCACCAGCGCCTCCGAAACTGAGCAGGGCGAAGTCGCGCGGGTCGTGGCCTTGCTCGATGGAAACCACGCGAATTGCCTTTTCCATGGTGGCGTTGATCACGCGAATGATGCCGGCAGCGAGTTCTTGGGGGCTCCAGGCAAGCTGCTGACGCTTGATCCACTCTTGAAACAGCCTGCGCGTGCGCTCCACGTCCAACTGGAACTCACCACCAAGAAAGTTCTCCGGACGCAATCGTCCGAGAATCAGATTGGCGTCGGTGACTGTGGGCAGCGTGCCCTTGCCATAGCAGATCGGCCCGGGATCGGCGCCAGCAGACTCCGGCCCCACTCGCAATGCGCCTCCAGCATCGATGCGCGCCAGAGATCCTCCTCCCGCGCCCACGGTGTGAATGTTCAACATTGGGACGCGTACCGGCAGGCCTGCGACTTCGGCCTCTGAAGTCACTTGCAATGAATCTTCCAGCAGGGCCACGTCAGTCGAAGTGCCGCCCATGTCGAAGGAGATGATGCGGTCCGAACCAGCACTGCGTCCCATCTCTAGAGCGCCAACAGCCCCTCCCGCCGGTCCGGAGAGCACAGTTCGAACGGGCTCGGCTGCTGCGGTTTCGAGCGCCGCGATGCCGCCGCTGGACTGCATAACAAAAATTCGCGCAGTACCAATTTGGGATATCTGCGAGCACAGGTTCTCAAGATACCGCTGCATCAGCGGCTGGAGGTAGGCATTCACCGTGACCGTACTCATACGCTCGTACTCGCGAAATTCCGGCAGAATGCGATGGGAAAGCGAGAGCGGACACCCGATGGTCTTGAGTTCGTCCTCGACGGCTCGTTCATTCGCCGGGTTCGCAAACGAAAACAGGAAACAAACGGCGATGGATTGTGCTTTGCTGTCCTGGAGCTTCCGGTGCAGCACTTCGAGTTCGGCGGCCGATGGACTTCTTTCGATGTTGCCGTCGGGGCACGTGCGTTCCGTTATCCCGTAGCGGAGATCGCGCGGAACCAACGGCTCGATGCGACGAACATTGAGGTCATAAAGCCGTGGTCGGGCCTGTCGTCCGATCTCGATAGCGTCTTCAAAGCCCGCGGTGACGACTAGCGCCGTGCGCGCGCCTTTTCGTTCCAGAAGGGTATTGGTACCTACGGTCGTACCGTGCAGCAAGACAATCTCTCGCTTGCTCTGGCCAACGATGCGCGCAACCGCAGAGGCGATCGCTCGTGACGGGTCTTGTGGTGTAGAGAAGACCTTCAGTATCTTGAGTTGGCCGGCCTCGATCCAGACACAGTCCGTGAAGGTGCCGCCAGTATCGACGGCAATGCGCAGCGGAGCACTTGACTGATTTTGTGGCGCGCGTTTTCCGGGCATTTTGAATGACGACATCCGACAGATGCCGCCGACTCTTCAGTGGATTAACAGATCGGCAGCCACGAAGAGGAACAGCACAACAGAAATGACGCCGTTCATAGTAAAGAACGCCGCGTTTAATCGCGAGAGGTCTCTCGCCGAGACCAGCGAGTGTTCATATGCCAAGAGCAGAGCCACAGCGATTACTCCGGCAATCGCGAGCTTCCCCAGTCCGAAAACCGAGACTACGGCCAGCAACAGCAGCAGCATAACTCCGTGCATGACGCGGGCAAGCAGCAAAGCCTTCGCGACGCCATGGTGCCGGGGGATTGAGTGCAGTCCAAAGTTTTTGTCGAAGTCACAATCCTGACACGCGTAAAGCACATCGAAGCCGGCAACCCAGAACGTCACCGCGCCCGTGAGCAGCAGGATCCGAGGATCGAGCGAGCCGCGAACGGCAATCCAGGCTGCAGCCGGTGCTATCCCCAGGGCAAACCCCAGTACGAGGTGAGACCAACGCGTAAAACGCTTGGTGTAGGAGTACAGCAGCACTATTCCGAGCGCGACGGGCGACAAAAGAAGAGTGAGGCGATTCAGCATGGCGGCGGACAAGATAAAGATCGCGCTAGCTCCCAGCACAAACCAACCTACGAATCGCTTCTTAAGGACTCCCGCGGGCAGAGCGCGCGTACTCGTGCGTGGGTTAGCGGAGTCAATTTCCGCATCGGCAAAGCGGTTGAAAGCCATGGCTGCGGAACGCGCGCTCACCATGGCAACCACGATCCACAACAACTGCCAGGGCGTCGGCCATCCTCGAGCCGCAAGCATGGCGCCGCACAGGGCGAAGGGAAGCGCGAACACGGAATGCTCCCACTTAATCATCTCCAGCGAGATGCGCAGATTGTGGCCGGCTGACACTCATTTCATTAAATCACGAGACTCACTCGGATCGACAGCGTGCGAGCGCAAGTACAAGTGATGCAATTGCGAAGAAGAAAAGCAGGACGAACACCGGACGATCGAAGGCAATTCGCCATCGAGGGATGTCGTGCATGACTACGAGACGGGCACGGGTATGTGCATAACCGAGCCGCAAAAGCAGCAGACGTGCGGCATCGGCAACGTAGATACTCAGCACCGCCGCACTTCCGAGAATTATCAGGCAATTCCCGATTCGGGAAGCAGTCAGAGCGCCGGCGAACAGAGAGACCGTAGCGATCCAGCACAGCGCCTTCACCCAAGCGGCACGATAATCCGGCATGCCGCTCAGCAGCGAAGCCAGATCCGTGTAGAGGACAAGCAATCCACAACAGAAACTCACCGCGCGCGACGCGGTCTTCATGGCGCCATCCTAGGTTGACGTGTCGCCGGAGACAAGCTGAGGATGCTTTGCGGGCGCACGAAGACGGGCCTCGCGCTCGAGTCGTTCGAGCCACCTGAGTTCAGCCTTCATCTGATCAATGACAAGAGAAATCATCCATACGGCTTCGTGATACTCGTGCCCTACTTCTTCCTTAACGCCTGAAAGCGTCGCTTCCTCGCGTGCAAGTTCGGAATTGAGAAACGCTCGCCGTCCCGCAACTTGTTTGCAAAAGGTTTCCGGGTCGGCCTGCCAGGAGAGCGCGAGCCAAGTTAAGAATGGGGGGCGCTCGCGCTGCTGCGTCCATTGGGGCGAGGCAAGTGCGTCCTTTAGAGCAGCTTTACCCTTCGCCGTGGTCTGTAGAACCCGACGCTCCGGCCCAGCTGCAGCCTCTTCGTCGCGCGCTGGACGAAGCAAGCCCAACCTTTCGAGCTTCTCGAGAGAGTAATAGACCTGCGGCCGCGAAATTGCGGCCCAATCGCGCACCTGTCGCCGCTCCAGCTCGAGATTCGCCTGATAGCCGTGCATCGGAGCTTCCGCGAGCAAGCTTAGCAGCACCAGGTCGGGTGTGGTGAGCTCGGAGTGTTTTCGCTTTGCTGTCATCGAAATGCAGATTAGCAATGGACAATAGGCGATCAGCCGGGCTATTCAACGCCTTAAGACAGCCCTATTGCCTAACGCCTTTTCTCTTCTTGCTCCAATACCACCATTGACACTGCTCAGGCGGCAGCAGCGGATTTCGGGCCTGCGCAACCGCAGCCGAGAAAGTGTCGAGCACGCAAGGATCCTGGCGTTCGCCGGTAATCCTGCACAAGTCCGCATACATGCGCTGCGGACTGCGCCGGGCCAGTTGCGCCACACTCTTCACGCCCAATATCTCGAAGTCGCGCAGCATCGCCGGACCGATTGAGACCAACTGTCCCAGCTGTTTCTTTGCTCTCATAAAAATCTCCTTGACAGCCCAAAGGGCTCTCGTTACAGTGCCACTAGTCTAAATTAGACTACATGAGATTTGCAAGGAGAAAAATGACATGCCATCAACAGGTTTTGTGCTGTTAGCTTCAGCTCTGCTCTCAACGCCGCTGTTTGCAGCCTCGGCACGAGAGAGTTCGCCCAAGCCTATTGCCGTGAGTCGCATCACGTCCATTCTTTATGCCGACGAAGTGGAACCCTGCGTAAAGTTCTGGACGGAAAGGCTCGGTTTTCAGGTAACTGCAGCAGTGCCCGACGGCGACAAGGTCGGTTTCGCCATGCTGCAAAAAGGCGCGGTCGAGTTGATGTACCAAAGCCGGGCAAGCGCTGCCAAGGATTCGACCTCGGAGGCTCTGAAGAGTCATCCCGAGGGCGCCAGCTTCATATATGTCGAGGTGGATGATCTCGACAGAACGCTTGCCGCGATGAAAGACGTTCGGCTAGTTCATCCCGTGCACACCACCTTCTACGGGATGAGAGAGTTCATCGTAAGCGATCCTGCCGGCCACATCGTGATCTTTGCGCAGCCAGTCGCTATAAAGAACTGACGTCCGGGATGAAGATGCGAAGTCGCGGGCGGAGCACGACGTGCTCCGCTCGTGTTACAACTTTGCCCATGGAATTCCGAGTGTTGTTATCGTGCGCGTTGCTTGCGCTTATGGCCTTTGCTGCGGACGTGCCACAGCGAGAAGTTCAGGGTGGCCATGGGATTGTCCTGCCACCGCCCCCTGCTACTGAAGCGAAACCTGTGACCGACAACGTAGCCGGCCACACGCTGACCGACTCCTATCGCTGGCTTGAAGATCAGAACAGTCCCGAGACGCGTGCATGGATCGACGCACAAATGGGTTACACGGCGCAGTATCTATCTCAAGTGAAGATCCGTCCGGAGATGGTGAAGCGCCTCACGGAACTTCATCACGTGGAAGTAGTGGGAATTCCCGTTGAGCGCAACGACACGTACTTCTACACGAAGCGTTTGCCCGACGAGAACCAGGCTTCGATCTATATCCGCAAAGGTCTGCACGGCAATGACGAGCGCCTGATCGATGCCACAAAGCTCAGCGAAGACCAAAATACATCGGTACACATTAACGACATTTCAAAAGACGCTTCGCTGCTGGTCTACGGCGTGCGGGAAGGCGGGGCTGACGAAGAGACCGTGCACTTCCTCGCTGTCGCTGATCGGAAGGACCTTGCCGACGTTCTCCCCAAAGCGCGTTATCAGGGAGTAAGTCTCTCTCCGGACAAGCAGGGCCTGTACTACGCGAAGTATCAGCCTGAAGGAACGCTGGTCTATTACCACCACATCGGAAGTGCGGTCGACTCTGACCAGCTCGTATTCGGGAAAGAATACAAAGGCGAACAATTCGGCCAGATGGAGCTGATCTCTTCGCACGTGACTGAGAATGGAAATTACCTGCTTATTTCCGTCTCCCATGGAGTACCAGCCAAGCGAGTGGACATCTACGCGAAAGATCTGCGCCAGCCCGAATCCGAGCTGCGCGAAATGATCCATGGAATAGACAGCCGATTCACGCCGGTGAACTACGGCGACGATCTTTACGTGCTGACCGATTACAACGCGGAGAACTACCGCGTGATCAAGGTGAGCATGGCGGATCCGACGGAAGCGAAGTGGCAGATCATCGTTCCGGAAAGCAAAGACGCCATTTCGGGAATCACGATTGCAGGTGGAAAGCTTTTTGTCACGGGGCTGCACGACGTTGTCACGCAGACGCGGATCTTCGACCTGAACGGCAAGCAGGTTGCCACGATTTCATATCCCACACTTGGATCAGCGTCGGAAGTGCGCGGACGTCAGGACTCGAACCACAGCTTCTACACATTCGAGTCGTTCAACATTCCTCCCGTGGTCTACCACTACGATGTTGCTTCCGGAAAAGCCGAGATTTTTGCCAAGCCGAATGTTCCGTTTAAGTCTGACGCCTACGAGGTAAGGCAGATCTTCTACAACTCGAAGGACGGGACGCGTGTCCCCATGTTCATCTCGTCGAAGAAAGGCCTCAAGCGCGACGGAAGCACTCCGACATTGATGTTTGCTTACGGTGGCTTCTTAATTCCGATGACCGCTCATTGGGATCCCGAGTTCGCGTGGTGGATGGAACAAGGCGGCTTCTACGCACAACCGAACTTGCGCGGCGGAGGCGAGTACGGCGAGGCATGGCATAAAGCCGGAATGTTCGAGAAAAAGCAGAATGTCTTCGACGATTTCTTCGCTGCCGCGGAGTACCTGATTCAAAACAAGTACACCTCACAGCCGCGTCTTGCGATTCGCGGACGTTCCAATGGCGGACTGCTCATGGGGGCGGCGCTCACCCAGCGCCCGGACCTATTCGGCGCCGTCTGGGTAGGCTATCCGCTGCTGGATATGATCCGCTTTCAGAAATTTCTTGTTGGACGATGGTGGACTTCGGAGTATGGTTCGGCCGACAATCCCGACCAGTTTCCTTATCTGATCAAGTACTCGCCCTATCAGAATGTGAAACCGGGAACAAAGTACCCGGCGATCATGCTGAACACCGGCGACTCGGATACGCGAGTAGCGCCACTGCACGCGCGCAAGATGACGGCCGAGCTGCAGGCGGATGACGCCAGCAATCGTCCCGTGTTACTGCATTACGAGACCAAGGCCGGACACAGCGCGGGCGTTTCCATTCAGCAATTGGTAAACGACACGGCCGATGAACTGGCATTTCTCTGGAATGAAACCAGCAAGTAAAGAGCAGGACTGCAGAGCGCCGAGGGCCGGGGCGGAGTGCTGGGAGGCTTATTTCAGGCGCAGACTAGTGACCCGACCTTCTCTCCGGAAATAACCCGACGAATGTTTCCATGCCGGTTCAAGTTAAAGATCACCATAGGCAGGTTATTGTCTTTGCAGAGGCTGATGGCGGTTGTGTCCATCACCTTCAGACCGCGCTTGATGATTTCCATGTAAGTGATCTGCTGGAACATGGTGGCATCTTTTACCAGGAAGGGATCGGCGTCATAGATGCCATCCACCTTCGTAGCTTTCAGGATCACATCTGCCTTAATCTCCATTGCCCGAAGCGAGGCAGCCGTGTCGGTGGAGAAATAGGGATTTCCCGTGCCTGCCCCAAAGATGACCACGCGGTCCTTTTCCAAGTGGCGGATGGCGCGGCGACGGATAAAAGGCTCCGCGACCTGGTTCATCTCAATGGCTGACATTACGCGCGTGTGGATGTTCTGCTTCTCTAGCGCATCCTGCAGGGCGAGTGAGTTAATCATTGTAGCCAGCATGCCCATGTGATCGGCGGAGACGCGGTCCATGTTTCTGGCCTGCTCGGCGACGCCGCGGAAGAAATTTCCCCCGCCGACTACGATCGCAAGTTGCACGCCCAGCGTGTGGACATCCGCGATTTCGGCTGCGATTTCATGGACCCTCTTGGCGTCCACCCCGAATCCCTGTCCCGCCGCCAGGGCCTCTCCGGAGAGCTTCAGCAGGACGCGTTTGAAAACGTTCGTCATTGTGAATTCAGTATAAATGGCGAGAAATTCGCGATCCGGTCATGCAATGCGAAGCGGGATATGTAGTCTAATAATCTGTGGCTGTTCCTTCGCTGGACGAATCCCAACCTCAAACCGCCGCACGTTTCAATCGCAGGACGTTTCTTCGCCGCGCAAGTCTGCTCACGGGGACGGCCGCTCTCGGACTCGCCGGATATTCAGGGCTGATTGAAACCAACGAAATTGAAGTCCGGAAACTTGACATTCGGGTGCACCGGTTGGGCGAAGCCTTTGACGGTTTCAAAATTGCTCTGCTGTCAGATTTCCACTATGGACCCTACACAGGCGAGCGTGAGATCAGCTCGGCCGTGCAGAAAGCGAACGCGCTTCAACCCGATGTGATTGCACTACTCGGTGATTTTGTTTCCGAACCTCTGGAAGGCAACAAACGTTCAGGAGCAAAGAAAGCAGAGCCTTGCGCGAAGGTGCTGAGTGGCCTGCGTTCGCGCCTTGGCTCGTTTGCGGTGCT
>JAFAUE010000033.1 GCA_019243475.1 Acidobacteriota bacterium
CCCATCCAATCCCTATGGGACCTCGATGGGGATATCCCATAGGGACTGATGGGATATCCCTATGGGACCTCGATGGGACCTCGTTGGTTAAGTCCTTTAGATTATGGGACCCGAGTAAAAAGAACGGTTTGGCGGCTTACAGCCATTGACTTCCGCAGTTCCGGCAGGTCTGGTTGGCCTCCAAAGGCCGGGTCATGCCAAAGTCAAGCAGGCATTTAGGACACCAGCTCAGGAGGCGCGCAATGCCCGATCGCGTGGCTCGGGCACAACGCTTGCAATCGTGACCGGGATTGAAAGTTTCTGCTGCTTGCCAGCGCGCGCCGCGGACCCTGACTCCGCAGACGGTGCGGCCGTCGGCACGCATAAGGTGAGCCCTCGCATGAGCACCCCTCACGTAGCGCATGACTGATAGTCCCGCTTGTATGGCAACGAGCGTCACTGGTATGGAGATACACGCGGCAGGGGTCCGACTCCCGCAATAGAAGCCGGCCAGTGAGCATTGGTTGTTCATGGCACGTAGCGAAGCGCGTGGGCGGCAAGAATCCCCGCGGCATGGTGCCAAAATGGGAATCAGCGCCGCTCCGGCCCGCGATTCCTCAGCTCTGCATGCGCGTTCCGGCACTACGGTAACCCGGGCCTTTGTTATGCTGGAAAGTTTTCCATTTCAAAGCGAAGGAGCAACGGGAAATGCAAAGAAGCGCGAGCGCGCACTGGAGCGGCGGATTAAAGGACGGAAAAGGAACGGTTTCAACAGCCAGCGGTGTTCTGTCGAACAGCCAGTATTCCTTCAACACGCGGTTTGAAAACGGGAAAGGCACCAATCCGGAGGAGCTGATTGCGGCAGCTCACGCGGGATGTTTCTCCATGGCACTCAGTAACGAATTGGGAAAGGCCAGCCTCACCGCGCAGAGCATCGACACCAGCTGTACGGTCACCTTCGAGAAGACCGACGCCGGCTTCACCGTAACCGAGAGCCATCTCGAGGTGAAGGTCCGGATTTCTGGCGGAAATAAGGCGGCATTCGATAAAGCTGCAGCCGACGCGAAGGCAGGATGTCCAATCTCCCGGCTCCTGAATACAAAGATCACGATGAACGCCAGCCTGGAAACGTAGGACAAATTGTGATTTCGTGATTTGTGATTTTGTGAATTCATAGTCGCAAGCAGTAATAGCTGCCGCCGCCCGAACCGATGAGCAGACGCGATGGGCACTCGATTCTTTTTGAAATCACGAAATCACGAAATCACAAAATCACAAATTTCTCATGTCTTCCTCTCTCTCCTTCTCGATCCTCAACCACGACGGCCCTGCCCGCGCAGGTTCCTTGCAAACGCCGCACGGAGAGATCGAGACGCCGGTATTCATGCCAGTTGGCACGGTCGGGTCTGTTAAAGGAGTGCCGCAGCACCTGCTGGAGGAGCTTGGTGTCCAAATCCTGCTGGGCAACACCTACCACTTATATCTGCGGCCCGGGCACGAGCTGATTCGCGACATCGGCGGGCTGCACCGCTTCATGTCGTGGGAGCGCGCGATTCTCACGGACTCTGGCGGCTTCCAGGTTTTCAGCTTGAGCAAACTGCGGAAGGTCTCAGAGCAGGGAGTCGAGTTCAGGTCGCACCTCGATGGCAGCACTCATTTCTTCACTCCCGAACGCTCGATGGAAATTCAGATCGCTCTCGGTGCCGACATCATGATGGCTTTTGACGAGTGCACCGAACATCCCGCGACTCGCGAGCGCGCACGCGAGTCGATGGAGATGACAACCCGCTGGGCCCGGCGGAGCAAGGATTACTTCGAGGCCCACAAAGATGAGGTGCCGTGGAGTCAGCCAGGCAGGAAGCCTCCCGCATTGAGCTCAAGCGACGCCAGTCACTCGTCACCGGCTGGAGGGCAGCCCTCATCTTCTCTCTCGCGACAAATTTCCGGAACGCAATCCCTTTTCGGCATTGTGCAAGGCGGGATGTATCCAGATCTCCGGCGCGAATCGGCTGAACGGCTGCTGGAACTGGATTTTCCCGGCTACGCTATCGGCGGGCTGAGCGTGGGGGAGCCTCGGGAAAAAACGCGCGAGATCATAGCTTCGATTCTGCCGCTTCTTCCTGCCGACAAGCCGCGATATGTGATGGGGGTAGGTTATCCCGATGAGATCGCGGACTACGCTTCCATGGGAGTGGACATGATGGACTGTGTGCTGCCCACTCGGGCCGCGCGTCATGGCCTGCTGTTTACGCGCGAGGGACGCATGAATATTAAAAACGTCCGCTTCGCTCGCGACCAGCAGCCTCCCGATACGGAATGCGCATGCATGGTCTGCGGGCGTTACACGCGCGCGTACTTACGACATTTGTTCGTGTCGGGGGAGCCGCTGGCCGGCGTGCTGAACACCATCCACAACCTGGCCCATTACCTTGACACTATGCGCAGTGTCCGTCATGCTATTAAACTTGGGAAGTTGCGAGTGAAGCTCGCATCCAGTTCGTGATTGGGCGATTCGGGCGAACTGTATCCGCGTTGACGCTCCCCCGTGTTAGGCGGAGGAATCGCTAAAGCCGCGAAGTCCTCGATGGCAATCGCCAGCTCGCGAATCCACAGGTTCGCGAAATCCTGCGAGAGAAGAATTGATCGAAGCTCATTCCATGGCCACGATGCTGGCCCAGTCTTCAGGGTCAGCCTTGTTCGGCCTGCTGCCGCTGATCGCAATTTTCGCGATCTTCTATGTGATGCTGATCATGCCGCAGCAGAAGCGGCAGAAGAAGTGGCAGGAGATGTTGTCTGCGCTGAAGAACGGAGACAAAGTGGTGACCAGTGGCGGCATCCGCGGCACCATTATTTCTCTTCGGGACGATGCCGTTCAGCTGCGCGTTCCGCCCGACAATCTGCGAATTGAGGTTGCCCGTTCCGCGGTTACTGGTCTCGTGAATCCGGAAGAAGCAAAATAATGCGTAAAAATCTGTTACCCAAGACGCTGCTCATCATTGCCACGCTGCTGATATTTGTTTACGGAATCTTCCTCGGCACCGACCCGGACAAAGCCGTTAGTGCATGGAAGCAGGGTGGAGCTCTGGCGGCAATCCAGCAGAATATTCACCTCGGGCTGGATCTTAAAGGCGGCACGCACCTGATTCTGCAGGTTGCTGTGAACGAAGCCGTCAATGCCGATACCGATCGCACCATGGCATCGCTCAAAGAAGACTTAACCAAAGCCGGAGTGAATGCCGACATCAGCAAGCCGGACCCCACCAATCATCCCGAGATACTTGCTCTCAAGGGCGTCCAGCCGGACAAGGTCAGCGTAGTCCGCAATACGGTCAGCGACGATTTCCAACAGTACGACTTGCAGAGTGGCTCAGGCGGCAACTATCAAATCGTGATGAAGCCGTCGGAGGTAACGTCGTTAAAGCAGCGCGCCGTACAGCAGGCGATTGAAACCATTCGCAATCGCGTGGACCAATTCGGCGTCGCCGAGCCGACCATTCAGGAACATGGTCTGGGCGAGTATCAGATTCTGGTTGAGTTGCCGGGTATCGACGACCAGGCACGAGTGAAAGAACTAATTCAGTCCACGGCGATGCTGGAAATTCGTCAGAAGATTGGTGGGCCCTATCCTGACGAGCAATCTGCCTTGCAGGCCAATAACGGACAGCTGCCGCCGGATGAAGTGATCTTGCCGGGCAACACCGGACACAGTGAAGGCCAGCTAGAGTACTACACGGTCTCACGCACTTCGGCGGTCGCCGGAAGCGACATCCGTGATGCTCAGCCCAGCCGCGACGAGAATGGCCGTCCCGATGTGCAGTTCAGTTTGTCGAACGATACCGGCCGCCGCTTCTATCAGTTCACCAGCGCGCACGTGAATGACAGTATGGCGATCGTGCTCGATAATCG
>JAFAUE010000303.1 GCA_019243475.1 Acidobacteriota bacterium
GCTCACTTCTACGATCATCAGCACGCAGCGCACCGGCTCCATGGGATTGGCGTAGCTCCGCAATAAGTTGGGAGAGAAACCAGAGGCGCGGTAGGTGTAAACAGGCCAGTAGTTCAGACGCGCGAGCTTCTCGTCGTAGTCTTTGAAATATTTGCGCTGGCCTTCCGTCAACGACTCGTCCGGCACGGACTCGACGGCGAAGCTCCTGGGCAGAGGGCGCAGGTTTCTACGCAGCTGCATCGGTCCCAAAATGAGAATTTGGGCTACCGTGGCAAGAAACACAAACAAATCGGTATCTGCGAACAACGCCATGCCAGCTCCCCTTTTGGCGAGAGTCTAACAACGGCAGGCGTTTGTTTAGAGATTACGAAAGTGCCGAGTTGTCGAGTGCAGCAACGGGCCGTGACCCGAAAGCGCGAAACGCGCGTCGGTTAATTTCCGCTGCCTTCGTACGACGTAAGCTGACCGGCGACTTTGCTCTTGTCGCCGACAACTACCATGGTCAGCTTTTGCGCATTTAAGTATTTCTGCGCCATCTCCTCAACTTGCTGAGGATTTACCGCATAGATCTTCTGCACGTAGGTATTGACGTAATCGGGTCCGAGGTTATGCAGGTCCACGTACTCGAGCTGCCCAACCAGTCCGTCGCGAGTGGAATTGCGCAGCACGAAGACGCCTGCCAGGTAATTCTTGATGCCGTCGAGCTCGGCTGGGGTAGGCGGAGCTTTTTGCAGGCGATCGATCTCGCCCAGAATTTCGTGGATCGAATCGCCAGTGTGCTCCGCAGTCACGTCCGCGATCTCCGCCCAAAAACCGTCGCGGTAACGAACAGAAACCTGGCTGAAAGGCGAGTAGGTGTAACCCTTCTGCTCACGAATGTTCGAGGTGATTCGCGAGCCGAACGAGCCTCCCAGAATGGCGTTCATCACCTGCAAAGCAATGAAATCGGGGTTGCTGGGATTGATAGTCGGCAATCCTATGTACAGCGTGGATTGGACCGCGCCAGGCCGGTCGATGATCGTGATGTCCCGTTTTGAAACTGGTTTGGGAATGTCGATGAGCGGATCGGGACCATGCTGCCAGGAAGAAAACGCCTGCGTAATCGCCTGCTTCATTGCGGCGGGATCGAACTTGCCGGCGACATATACGTGGGTGCGCGCCGCACCGAAATTGTCGGCATAAAACTTGCGCACATCCTCGACGGTGTATCCCTGAACCATCTCTTCGGTTGGGAACAACCGTCCATATGGGTGGTTCGGGTACAAGGTTTTGACGAACTGTTCGCGAGCGATCGGCTGCGGCTGCGACTTGCGGATGCTCAGGTCGCGAAGCTGGTCTTTTTTCAGCCGGTCGATTTCCGACGCGGGAAGCGCGGGATGCAGTGTCACATCCGCGAGTAGCGACGCTATCCGGGGCCCATATTCCGAGAGCACGTCGGCAGCAACGTGCGTAACATCCGGCCCAACATTCACATCGATCGATCCGCCCATCGAGGCAGCTTCCTGCGCTACCTGCTGGGCAGAGCGAGTCTGGGTACCTTCCTTCATCATGTTGCCCGTCAAGTCGGCCAGCCACACCTGATTGGCCGCTTCATTCAAATTGCCGGAACGCACAGTGACAGAGACGAAGACCTTGGGAATCTCGCCATAGGGCACCAGCGTTACCTGAAGCCCGTTCGGCAGGGTGAATTTCTGCGCGGCAGGGACATGGAACGCCTTAGGCGCAGTGCCGGCAGGAGGGCTTTGCTTGTGTGTTGCGGAAGTTTCATTTTGGGCAGCGCCACTCTGCTGGGCCACACCGACCGATGTAGCCAAGGCCAGAAAACAAATTGCTGGAAAGTGCATCTTGAAAATTCGCATGGTATGTGTCCTCACGGCGTTTAAGCCTAATTGCCAGAGCTTGCCGCGCTCTTGTTGGCTGCTCCCGGCTCGATGGCCAGCACGGTGCGGTTGGTCGGCCGCAGGTACTCCTCCGCAGTTTTCTGAATGAGCTCAGGCGTGACTTTGCGGAATTGCGCTTCTACATCGTTAATGCGCTGGGGATTGTCGTCGAACAGGGAGAAGCTGGCGAGCAAGTCGGCCCGTCCGAATCCGTTGAACTGTCCAAGCTGGTCGTAAAAATCGGAGCGAAGCTTTACCAGAGCGCGATCGAGCGTCTTTTGATCGATCTGCTTGCTGCGCAGCGGCTCGACTACGGAATCGACCGCGGCGAGGATGTCGTCGTCTTTGACCGAGGAGTCGTGGAAGAGCGATGCAATCCACAACATAGGTCCGTTGTAGTCGTACATGTTGCCCAGCAGATTGATTCCGCCGGAGACATCGCCTGTCATGCCCCTTTTCTGCACCAGCTCCTGATGCAGAAGACTGTCGTCGCCTTCGAGGAGTATCTGGTCGAGCAGTCCCATGGCGTAGAACTCAGGAGTGTTGCGCTCCGGCATGTGATAGGCGATGGCCAACGCAGGACGTTTGGCTTGTGGATCGGCCTTGCTGGCTTTGATTTCTTTTTCCTGTTTTGGTTCTGTGAGATCGGGCTGCTTGGTCGTTGGGCCGGTGGGGATCGCGGCGAAGTACTTGTCGATCATTTTGCGTGCGTCGGCAGGGTCGAAGTCACCGACAACCGATAGCACAGCATTGTTGGGAACGTAATAGGTTTTGAAGAAGCCTTGCACGTCCGGCAGCGTGGCAGCTTCAATGTCTTTCAAGTCGCCGTAGAAGTTGTGGGCGTTGTACCAATTGGTGTTGGCATACTGCGGCATGTCGAGCCACGGGAATCCGCCATAAGGCCGGTTGAGTACATTCACCTTTACTTCATTACCGACCACACCTTGCTGGTTTTTGAGATTTTCCTCGGTGATAGCGAGACCGCGCATACGGTCACCCTCCGCCCAAAGCACCGTCTCCAGCTTATTGGCAGGCATGACTTCGTAGTAGTTCGTGAAGTCGAAGCGGGTTGAGCCGTTCAATATTCCCCCATTTTGCTGCACCAGCTTTATCAGCTCCATCTTCCCGAGATTCTGCGAGCCCTGGAACATCATGTGCTCGAAGAGATGGGCAAAGCCGGTTCGGTCACGCGGTTCGACCCTGAAACCAATGCGGTAATAAACGGCAACCGCCACGGTGGGAGCGGAGTGGTCGGGTGACAACGCCACCCGCAATCCATTGGGCAGCTTGTAGTAAATGACCGGCACACTGAAGCTGCTGCTGGAAGCTGCGTCCGCCGCGATGAGTCCAGCGGGAATAATCAGCGATAGCAGGAGTGCGAAGGCTGAGCGCGCAAAGATTCTCATATTGCCTCTAATAAAGATTGAATGTTCGTGAACGCTAAACAGTAAACGCAGTTTGTGGGTATTTTCAAGATGAAGCGGCCAAGCTGGGACGGCATGCTGCCGGTACGGGACTCAGAGCAGGATCCGGTCACGATGGAGCTGTGCAACAGCGTTCCTTCTGCCGACTATTCAGCAAAAGTCTCGCGCCTAACGCTGAGGAAGGGTTACCGGGAATCCCGCTGCGAGGTGGCGATGTCTTCACCGGCGAAGAGCACTAGCTCATTGCGCGCTCCGCGAAGTCGCGATTTCAGATAAGGCTCATATTGCTTCGACTGATAAAACGAGACCGCAGCCTCCTTCGAGGGCCACTCGATAAGCACTACGAGCTGCGACTTCTGGCGGTCGCCCTCAAGCTTCTCAATGGTAGAGGTGCGGGCCAGGTATTTGCCGCCCGCCTGCTCGACGAGCGGGGTCACGTTCTGCACGTAGGCCTGCACCCAGCTCTGATCGGTGACGTCCAGCTCTACAAACACGTAGTACTTCATGCCGGAAAAGATACATGAAGACTTGCTTTACATCGAACCTCCCCGCGGAATGGTAGAGCTGGGCGTTGTGCCTGAGACTCGGATGCTTTTTAGCGAGCACCGGTAACGATCTGATACAGCACTACGGCAAGCATGAATATCAGG
>JAFAUE010000383.1 GCA_019243475.1 Acidobacteriota bacterium
GGCAGCCGTCCAATCGCTTAAACCACTGTCATACATGGCAAAACCGTCGTGATGTTCGGCGACCGGCACCACGTACTTGGCTCCGGCCTTTCTGAATAACTCGGCCCAGCCAGCCGGATCGAAGCGCTCCGCCTTGAACATGGGTATGAAGTCTTTGTACCCGAACTTGTCTTGCGAGCCATACAAAGCGAGATGGTGCGCGTACTCCTCCGAGCCTCTCCGATACATGTTCCTCGGATACCACTCGTTCCCAAACGCGGGTACGGAATAGACACCCCAATGGATGAAGATCCCGAACTTTGCGTCTTTGTACCATTCCGGAACTTCGTAATTGCGGAGCGATTCCCAGGCGGCACTAAACGGTCCCTTAGTCTCATCAACCTGTTTGAGCACAGCGTCACGTCTGGCGTCATATTTGCTGCTCGCTTTTTGCCAGACCTGATCGATATCCGCGGGATCTTGAGACGAGGTTGGAGCACTCGCATTTTGGGCCTGCGCCACCGGCAGCACAGCCGCAAGCGTTAACATTGCCGTCGCGTTCCTGGCCAGTGTTGCGACCACCGAATGGCACCAGCGCATGGGCTGTCCTCCGAAATGATCCCATAGAGGTTTTGCAGTTACGTTATACTGCCGAACTTGCAATCGCATCTGAAACGTTTTAGATCAACCTGCACTCCAGATCGGGAAGAGGGCATGAGATGCGCGCCAAAGGGATTTGCCTGGTGACCTTAGCCACGGTGGTGGCTTACTCCTCCAAGCTTTCACCTCAGGTGCAGACTGAGGTGCCCGCTGCTGTTGCCGGAGCAAAATCTGTCTCAGTAGAACACATTCAAGTCCACGGCAAAGCGCTGGAAGGCAATCTCGAGCAAGACGCCGTCGATCGCGAGGTATTTGTGTTTCTGCCTCCGAGCTACGCTGGAGAAAAATCGCGCCGCTACCCGGTCATCTACGCTTTGCATGGCTATTCCATCGGGGCGGAGCAGTGGACGCATGAGATCCATGTCCCCCAGACGATTGAAGGCGCATTTGCTTACGGCGCCAGAGAAGTGATCGTCGTACTGCCGGACTCGAAAACCTTACACAACGGCTCGATGTATTCGTCCTCCGTCACTACCGGGGACTTTGAGCAATTCATCGCTCACGACCTGGTCACCTACATTGACGCTCATTACAGGACCATTCCCGACCGCCTTGGCCGCGGCTTGGTCGGCCACTCAATGGGAGGTTATGGCGCTTCCCGTATTGGAATGAAACATGCCGATGTCTTCGGTGCGCTGTACATTATGAGTCCCTGCTGTCTCTCGCCTCGGCAGGCCGGCCAAGCGAACCCGGAAATCGACAAAGCCCTCGAAGCGGTGAAGACTCCCGCCGACTCGGCAGGGCTGCCGTTCGTTGCGCGTGCGCAATTGGCCAGTGCGGCCGCATGGTCTCCGGATCCAAAGAATCCACCTCTCTACTTAGATCTACCCACGAAAGGCGGCATCCCTCAGCCGGACATACTCGCTAAATGGGCCGCCAACGCACCTCTGGCGTTTATCGATCAATATGTCGAAAACCTGCGCCGATACCGTGCTATCGCCATCGACGTCGGCGACCAGGACCGTCTGCGCGAGGACACCACAAAGCTGCACGAGGCACTCGACAAGTACCGAATTGCCAACAGCTTTGACGTTTACCCCGGAACACATACCAGCAAGGTGGCGGATCGCTTTCAGAACCATGTGCTGCCATTTTTCAGCAAAAATCTTTGCTTCGATGTACGGTGCGAGCCTTAAGACGAGCCGCTCAGGCTCAGCTTCGATGACCAGAGCGCGGAGGATGCTGTCTTGCTGTAGTGCGAAGTAGCTCGAGGAGAAGACATGAACCATTGTGGGAAGAGGACGCTGCTGCTCAGCGCCTGTGTAGTGCTCATCGCCGGTGCCGCAATCGCACAGGACAATTCCAATCTGCCGTACATGAATCCGAAGCTTTCCCCCGAACAGCGTGCGGCGGACCTTGTTCGGCGCATGACGCTTGAGGAGAAGGCATCCCAGCTGGTCAACCAGGCCCGAGCGATACCGCGCCTGGGCGTAGCAGCCTATGACTGGTGGAGTGAGGCGCTGCACGGAGTCGCGGTTGACGGCACCACAGAATTTCCCGAGCCGGTGGGCTTGGCGGCCACCTTCGATACACTGCGTATTCACGAGATGGCCGCCGTGATCGCTACCGAAGGCCGCATCAAGCATGCGCAAGACGTTCGCGCCGGACATTCCGACATTTTCGAAGGGCTCGACTTCTGGGCACCGAACATCAACATCTTCCGCGATCCGCGCTGGGGACGCGGTCAGGAGACCTACGGCGAAGATCCGTTTCTGACGGCGCGAATGGGAGTGGCTTTTGTAACCGGGATGCAGGGCGATGATCCACATTATTACCGTGTGATTTCGACGCCCAAGCACTTTGCCGTACACAGTGGTCCTGAGCCTACGCGGCACTTCGCCGATGTGGATGTCAGCAAGCACGACCAGGAGGACACCTACCTGCCTGCTTTCCGTGCGACGGTGGTGGAAGGCCACGCGGGATCGGTGATGTGCGCCTATAACGCGATCAACGGAGAACCGGCTTGCGCAAACCGTTTTCTGCTTCAGCACACTCTGCGCGGGGCATGGCAGTTCCAAGGCTACGTAGTCTCCGACTGTGAGGCCGTGCGCAACATCTATCGCGACCATAAGTATCGGCCGACGCAAGCGGAAGCTTCGGCTGTCTCCTTGGAGCGCGGCATGGACAACGAATGCATCGATTTTGTCAGTAAGGTCACGGACGATCACGACTACAGACCGTACATTGACGCCGTGCAGCAGGGATATCTTTCTGAGAGTGCGATGGACACTGCATTGATCCGACTGTTCACTGCGCGCATGCGGCTGGGCATGTTCGATCCTCCGCAGTCGGTGCCCTACAACAATATTGACGAAGGAGAGCTCGACAGCCCGGCCCATCGCGCCCTCGCGCGTGGGATTGCTAACGAATCGATGGTCTTGCTGAAAAACGATGGCGTGCTGCCGCTCAAGTCTCCGAGTCGCATCGCCATTGTCGGTCCACTAGCGCAGCAGACCGCTGTGCTGCTCGGAAATTACAACGGCACTCCCACCCACACCGTCAGCGTGCTGGAGGGGATGAAAGCCGAGTTCCCGACTGCCCAGATCACCTACGTTGCCGGAACGCAATTTTTGTCCGAGCAGGGTCAGCCTGTACCCGCTTCACTGCTGACCACTCCGGATGGACAACCGGGGCTCAAGGCCGAGTACAGCAGTCGCACGGCGGGGCCCATCAATACTGAAACCAAGCCGACCCCGCTAGTCTCCAGAGACGAACCGAGTGTGGACCTGAATGATCGCAATCTCCCTGCGCAAGCGAGAGAGCGCCCTGACGTTTCGGTGCGCTGGACTGGCTTCCTGAACCCGAACGTCAGCGGCGATTACCTGCTCGGAATCAAAGCAGCCGGCTCCGGGCGGGTTTTTGTAGATGACAGACTGGTCGCGGAGATGTTCGGTCGAAGATCAAGCCTCGGCCATGTTCATCTTGAGAAAGGACACCGGCTGAAGCTCGAAGTCACCTATGGCCACCGTAGAAGGGACCCGGTTGAAGCCGAGCTCATCTGGACACCCGTCAACAATGCTCCCGACCCTGCGGCGCTCGCAGCGGCAAGAAGTGCGGATGTGGTGGTTGCGGTGGTCGGGATTACCAGCCATCTCGAAGGCGAGGAAATGCCGATCGATGAGCCTGGTTTTCTTGGCGGCGACCGGACCAGCATCGATATGCCAAAGCCGGAGGAAGATCTCCTGCAGGCGGTTGCGGCAACGGGAAAACCGCTGGTTGTGGTGCTGATGAACGGCAGCGCTCTGGGCGTGAATTGGGAGAAGTCGCATGCCAACGCCATTCTCGAAGCGTGGTACCCGGGTGAAGAAGGCGGAGCGGCGGTGGCGGAGACGCTGAGCGGAAAGAATAATCCTGCCGGCCGTTTGCCGGTAACGTTCTACAAAGACGTCCACCAACTCCCCAACTTCGAAGATTACTCGATGAAGGGACGCACTTACCGCTACTTCACCGGCGAGCCTCTCTGGCCTTTCGGCTACGGACTCAGCTATACCTCGTTCCACTACAGCAATCTGGAGCTGCCAACTACGGCCATCGAGGCCGGCGATCCCCTGACCGCTTCTGTCACCGTGACCAATTCGGGAAACACAGCGGGCGATGAGGTGGTGGAGCTCTATCTGCAGTTTCCCGATGTGGAGGGCGCTCCCTTACGCGCACTGCGCGGCTTCCAGCGCGTGCGACTCCAGCCCGGCGCCAACCAGAAGGTTGAATTTCATCTCAATCCGCGCGATCTGAGCATGGTCACCGCTAAGGGCGACATCATCGTGGCTCAAGGCCAATACACGGTCTCAATCGGCGGCGGACAGCCCGGTACCGGAGCGCCGTCAGTGAGCGGAAAGCTTGAGATTCACGGCCAGATGTTCCTGCCTGAATAACCGACAACATAGCTGCAGCCGTCGCTTCGCGATGAACGATCGACTGATTCGGATTGCTCTTCGGCAATCTAGAACGCGTTGCTTGGGAAGGAGAAATGGAATGCACTCAACCCGGTGCGTTAAGCAGCCTCTGAGGCTAAGGCCATTTCGAACTGCTGCTGTGCTAGCTGGAGTGTCACTTGGCTTTTTCAGTGCTGCAGCGCTGGCTCAACAGGGTCTCATAACAAATGGCGCCGCTGCCGTGAAAAAGGCTGAGTCATTTAGCGTCCAAGCTTTTTGGGGTGCAACTGTTGGAGACTTGCAAGGAAACGAGGAGCGGGATGAATTACAAGCTGCGCTATGCGAAACGCGTAGTCGGGACCCAAACGTCGTCGGGCTTGCTATACGCAACAAGCTGCCTCGTGTTGGCGGGTGGTTTTCGGTTCGCGCGCTGGTGATGGCCGCAGATGACGACGCAACGTTTGAGCGCAATCTTAAAAGGCATCACGGTGACGATGATTTGTCGTTTGCCCTTCCAAGCGATATGGTATTGCGCGTCTTACCAGAAGTGCTTCCTAAAGCAGACCTCCCGAAGTATCGCGGCGGTACCGACGCGGAGAGAGCGAAATTGCTTCAGGACTGGAAACAGTGGATCTCGAATCATGAGACCGAACTGAAAACAATGCGGCCCACCGGCTCCGAAGTCGATTTTTCTGCGAGAGCTTGCAAGAACGGGAAACCCAGGCGAAGCGTTACTGAAGGAAAACGAGGAAAGACGGGACGTAACCTCGCCTGATTTTCCGGTTCAGGAAAACGCGTCGCTCTATCCCCGATTTACCAAATTTGTAGAATCCTATGCTTCCCGCGTCGAAGTAAATACGTGCAGATTGAGCGGTTTTGCGGAACGGTCCAATTGCATTCCGTAGCTTCTAGTGAGGCGCCCTTTGACTGAATGTCATTTCCTATCGCACTAGCTTTTCTAGTCACTCGAGCGCACCTCCCAACCCGAAGACGAGGTTCTCAGTCCTGAGGTGGTATCGCGGGATCGGTAGGTTCTGCGTTCCGATCTTTCACAGTGACATGAATATACCCAGTGACATTCATCAGGAAGCTGCGCTTGGTTCCATGCGAATAGTGAATGGGGCGAGCTTCGATCCAATATTCCTGAATTGAACCAGCCTGATTCCCAACAACATTAAGAAGGCGAAACCGATAGGGGCCGCCCCAGATTAAGGAATCTCCAGCCAATTCTGCGCCAAGTGGGACACCCAATTCTGCAAATGAGGCAGCATAAGACCCGTGATCTCTCCTGTAATTCTCTTGCATAGTGTGGAGCGCAAAAAGGCGCCCAATCACGCCCGACTCGTAATGAGGAACACTCTCCTTCCAATAATAGAGTGCTCCAGCGGCTGCAAAATAAGTACCAACGAGTGCGAGCAGCACGAATAAGCAGCTAACAACTTTGCGACGACTAACTCTAACGGCCATGTGGAAGCTTATGACACAACAACTGTGGGCGGGTACTGTCCCTCAGTAGCGCATTCTTCGTCCCCAACCATAATTGACAATGTGCCACATAATGTGACACATTTACGGTATGCCGAAGGTTAACATCCGGCAGCTTCGCGACACCCGCAGGCTTAAGCAGTGGCTGCAGGCCGGCAAAACGGTCGTTTTATGCGACCGCAACCGCACCATCGCCCGCATCGTTCCGGAAGCCCAGGCGCAGCGCACCGCTCCATATCCTGATTTCGGCGCGCGAGCCCGCAAAGTCTTTGGCGATCGGGTCCTTTCCGGTTCGACGATTGTCATCGAGGAGCGGGGCCGATATTGAGTACGTACATCGATTCCAGTTTCCTGGTCTCGCTGTACCTTACCGACGAACACTCCCGCGGCGCGCGCCATCGCGTGCTGAGTTCATCGGTCACCTTGTTCACTCCGCTGCATCAGGCGGAGTGGTCCCATGCAGTGGCACAGCACGTATTCCGAAAAGAGCTCAGTCCAACTGAGGCAGAGTCGGTCGAGAGCCAACTGCGCGATGACCTGGCGGCAGGAGTGTGGGTTCGGGCCGATCTGCCGGAGAACGCATTGGAAGTCTGTGCCGACTTGGGCCGCCGCTGGGTCCCGAAGCTCGGCGTTCGCACGCTCGACACTCTGCACGTTGCTTGCGCGTTGCAATTCAAAGTAGAACAATTCTTGACCTTCGACCATCGGCAGCGGCAACTGGCCAAAGCGGTCGGCCTGCGAACTCGCTAGACGACAGGTTTCACCTGGGGCTTTGCCTCCGGACATTCGCATTCCCTGGTTCCCTGTCCCCTGTTCCCTGTCACCTCCTTTATACTTCCCCTTCCGCAAAACCAGTCAGGAGCTTTTCATGTCGATCACTCGGCAATCTATCGTCTGCTTACTCGCGCTCGTCTCCGCCTCTTCCCTGTTCGCCCAGCGTCCTAAGAACCTGCCTCCAGCTAAGCCCATTTCGGAAGCCAGCGCGACTGGATCCCCGCAATTTGACGAGAAGCTTTTTGGCGGGATGCGCTACCGGCTGGTTGGGCCATTTCGCGGCGGGCGCGTGCTCGCGGTTGAGGGCGTGCCTGGGGAGCCGAACGTTTACTACTTCGGCGGAGTGGCCGGCGGAGTGTGGAAGACCACCGACGGAGGCGACAACTGGAAGCCTCTTTTTGACAAATATCCGGTCAGCTCCATTGGCGCGCTCGACGTCTCGCGCTCCAATCACAATGTCATTTATGTCGGCAGCGGCGAAGCCTGCATTCGCGGCAACATCTCTTACGGTGACGGCGTTTACAAGTCCACCGACGGTGGCATCAGCTGGAAGAACGTTGGCCTCAAAGACACGCAGCACATCGGCGCCATCATCGTCGATCCCAACAACCCTGATACCGTCTTCGTGGCCGCGCTGGGACATGCCTACGGTCCCAATTCGGAACGCGGTATCTTTCGCACTACCGACGGCGGCAAGACATGGCAGAAAGTCTTGTACAAAGACGACAAGAGCGGCGCGGTGGACGTAGTCTTCG
>JAFAUE010000439.1 GCA_019243475.1 Acidobacteriota bacterium
ACCTGGAGCAGTTTGTGCGTGATGGCGGTCTGTTGATCGCGGTGCAGTCGAGCGCCGCGCTGCCTATCGCCGCCGGAATGACGCAGATGGTGACCGTCGCCAATCCTCCAGGAATGAATGCGCCGGGCAGCGTGTTGCTTTCAACTATCGATGACAGCAAGAGTCCGATCACGTATGGCTACAGCGACAAGCTCTACATTTACTTTCATGACGGTCCTGTTTTTAACGTCGGCATGCCGCAGCCGAATGCCGAAGGCGCAACAAGGGCGAGCGGCCGTGGAAGTCCGACCGATCCTGATGTGATCCAGGCTCGCGCCTACCAGGAGCCGGAGAAGCCTACGAAGCGCTCTCCCCACGACCAGGAGCTCTACATACCCGAGGAGACGCGACAATTCGCGGCGCTCCTGCTTCCATCTCCAGCAGAGATGCCCCGTGTCGTTCTGCGTTTCGCTCCGGAAAAAGATTTGGTGCTCAGCGGCATGCTGGTGGGTGCGAGAGACGTTGCCGAGAAACCGGCGGTGATCGACGTGCCGCACGGGAAAGGTCATGTCGTGTTGTTTTCGAATAATCCCATGTGGCGCGATGAAACCATGGGCAGTTTCTTTCTCGTCTTCAACGCCATCTTCAACTATGACCATTTAGACGCCGGCAGGACTTTGCCAAGTGAGTCGGCGAAGGGTCAAGTAAAGACCGGAGCAGAAGAGTAGCGGAGCGAACGCGGGCACAAGGAAAATGCACGAGTGGTCAGAAGTCAGGGCGCAGCTCGCCTGCGTTCGCTGCGCCCCCGTCGGAATTGCCGCCTACGGTAGGACGATCACTTCCCCTTTCATGCCAAGCTCGTCGTGGTACGAGCATACATATGGATATGTCCCCGCGGTTGTGAAGGACACGCGGAAACGCGTTGCGCCGGGGCCTTGCTCGTTTGATCCGGCGCGCTCCTGATTCTGGGGGGAGATCCTTCCTGAGTACACGCTGTCCGCCGTGGAGGTAAGCACGGCGTGCAGTGCTCCGTCGCTGTCATGGGTCAGCAAGACTCCTGACGATGCCGTCGCAGGATCTAATGGACCGAACCCTCCTGGAGGCTCCTGACCAAATGTGACCGAGTGGCCGCTGACATCGGAACTTGCCCACTCTACCGTTTGCCCGGCATGGATCGTGATTGTCTCCCGCCCGAAACGCATCTTAGATACGCTCTGAGCGCCGCCTGGGGTCACAGCCAGTTCGCCAGCTCCGGTGACGACTATTTTCATGCCATGCATTGCATGAGAACTATCATCCCCATCCTCGTCCCGATCTCGTGGAGAATCCTGGCGAAGCTTTGCGGCTACCCCTCCATCGCGATCATAGAGAAGGTCGCGCTCTTCGATTGCCGCCTGACGATCATAGAACTCCTGATCATGGGGAATGGGTTGCGCGGAACTCAGTACGTGGATGGTTCCGGTCTGGTTGACGTGCAACAAACACAACACTGCATAGTTGCCTGGATTGGGAAAGGTCACGGTGTAAGTGGTCCCTGGAGTGTTGATCAGTCCACTATTCACGCAGTTGGTACCGTCGAATGTCGCCGGATTCGGGGTCGTCACACTCGGCGGACATCCGGTTTTAAAGGTTGGACGCGGTGTGTTCAGCGGAATGAACGTCACTGAATGCTTCTCGTCGGCGGCAAAGGTCCATGTGATGCTGTCGCCCTGGTGAATCCAGATTTCGTTGGGCAGAAACGCCAGAACCTGTACTCCCTTGTCGAAGCCCTGAGCGCCGACGCGCGCCTGCCAAGTGTCGGCTCGTGCTGCGGGAACGATGCCGACCATCAAAATCAGCGCTGCGCACGTTGCTACTCGCCTTAAATCGATTCTCATTGTCTTCTCCAATAAATTCAATTTCGTACTGTTTGGAACCTGCGGGAGAATCGGCCAGGGCAGCGCCGGAATCAAACAGTAAGGAGCTGAACGCGGGAAAATCGCGTCATTTGCCGTGCAATGCGGTACTTTACCGTCGCAGGTATGGTGCACCCGCGCTACAATTCGGGTCGCTCAATCCCCGTTAGTTACAGGTGTTCAGGAGAGCAATGGCGGAAAAGGCAGGCGCGGGCGTACCCACGGTGCAAGCCGAAGACCGGCTGGACTCGTGGAAAGAAATAGCTGCCTACCTCAACCGTGATGTAACCACAGTCCAGCGCTGGGAAAAACGCGAAGGCATGCCGGTACACCGTCATCAGCATGACCGGATCGGTTCGGTGTACGCGTCCCGGGCCGAGTTGGAAGCCTGGGCCCGAAGCCGCGCTCGGCGGGACGACAACGAACCAATCGATGTCTCCAGGCCGGCTGCCGAAAATCGCGAGCGAGGAGTCCTACGCTGGTGGATCGCTGGGGCAGCACTGGCCATTGTGTTGGCAGGAAGTCTTCTATGGGTTCAAAGGACGGAGTACTTCTGGCGAAATCCCCTCTCCGATGCGCACTTCCAACGAGTGACCGATTTCGACTCCTTCGCGCAAGGAGCAACCATTTCTGGCGATGGGCGACTAATAGCCTTTCTATCCGATCGTGAAGGGCAAACGGACATTTGGCTTACGCAAGTCGGGTCGGGTCAGTTTCACAATCTCACGCATGGCAAGATACCGCAGCATGCGAATCCTGACATTCGTCCTCTTAGTTTTACTCCTGATAATTCGCTGTTAACGTTTTGGACGCGCGCGGAAGGCCATGACCAGGACATCAGCATGTGGGCGATTCCAACGCTTGGAGGTGAGCCGAGGCCTTATCTCGAGGGAGCGGGAGAAGCGGCCTGGTCGCACGATGGTTCTCGCCTGGCCTATCACACACATGCCGCCGGAGATCCGTTGTACGTGAGCAGCGGCTTGCCCGACCAATCAGGCTCTCCCAAATCGCCGATTTTGACGGCGCCAGCAGGATGGCATTCGCACTTCCCGATATGGTCGCCTGACGACACCTACATCTATTTCGCGCACGGTTTAATCCCCGACAAGATGAACATCTGGCGCATCAAGCCTTCCGGCGGCAGGCCTGAACAAATTACGTCGCAAAATGGCGCCGAGCGTTATCCAGTGCTGTTGGACCGCCGCACGCTCCTTTATCTTGCCTACGATCCCGAGGGGTCGGGCCCTTGGCTTTACGGACTCGACGTGCAGCGCCGCGTGCCGCATCGGTTGAGCATTGGCCTTGACCGTTATACTTCGTTATCGGGAAGCGCAGACGGCACTCGTCTGGCGCTGACGCTGGCCGCTCCTAAACGCACTCTATGGCGCTCGCGAATTGCCGATTCGGGAATCGAGACAACCGTCCCGATTGCGGTCCCTGTCACTACGAACGGCGGGTTTTCCCCCCGCTTTGGACGGGATTATTTCCTCTATGTTGCCGCTGACGGAACACGGCAAGGCATCTGGAAGGTAAGTGGCGACGCCAGTACTGAGCTCTGGAATGAGATGAACATAAAGATTGTTGGGGCTCCCGCCATCTCGCCCGACGGCAGACAAATCGTCTTCTCTTTCCGGCAGCAGCAAAGATCACTGCTCTACACCATGCAGGCCGACGGCAGCGCTGCCCGAGTTCTCACGGATTCACTGGATCTAGCAGGTGCTCCAACGTGGAGCAGCGATGGAAAGTCCATCTTGAGTGCAGCCAATGATCGTGGGACCCCGCACCTCTTTCGAGTGCCGCTCGATGGAGGCACACCGTCGGTTGTTCTGCGGGAATACTCGACGGATCCCGCCTGCGCGCCCGATGGATCCCTTGTCCTCTACTCGGGACCGGATGTTGGGACTACGTTTACCGTGAAAGCGATGTCATCCGACGCGACCCGGTCGAAGTTCCCGCCGCTCACACTGACGCGCGGCAGCCGGCACGTCACCTTCGCTGAAGGCGGAAGGAAAGTCTTAGTTTTGCGTGGGGATATCGAGCACAAGGACCTGTGGAGTGTCGATCTCAATACGGGAAGCGAACGGCAATTGACTCATTTTGCTGCCGACTTTAATGTGCGCGATTTTGACGTCTCGCCAAATGGCAAGGAACTCATCTTCGAGCGCGAACAGCAGAGATCGGATGTTGTGCTGCTCGAACTGCCTCGTCACTGATTCGAATTGTCTGTAAGAAAACCAACACGTGTTAATCGCCCCCATCTAGCAGCGATGGCAGAACATCACCGGCTTTTCCCAGGATTACTTCGGTAAAAGTGGAAGCATTCGCAGGCTCTTCAGGGCCGATGTAAATACTGCGGGCGTGATCGCCGACAGCGGCTGCGAAAGTCGCCGCTGGTTCCACTTGCCCTGAGGTTCCGATCGCGATGAAAGCAGTACATCGCTGCAGGTTCTCGTAAATCCTGTCCATATGGAAAGGAATTTCGCCGAACCAGCAGATATGCGGGCGAATCCGTCCCCCGCAGTGGCAGCGGGGAATCTCGGCAGGTGGATCATAGGTTTCCGAATCTGGAAACGGTGGACGGCTGCACGTATCGCAGCGACTCTTGAACAGTTCTCCATGCATATGAACGACATTTCGCGAGCCTGCTTGTTCATGCAGGTCGTCAACATTCTGGGTGCATAAGAGCAGCTTGTCACCTATGGTGTCTCCCAATTTGGACAACGCAAAATGTCCAGCATTGGGCTTGGCGGCTGCAGCAACTCGGCGCCGCATCGAGTAAAACTCCCATACCAAGCGCGGATCGCGGTGCCACGCCTCAGGCGAAGCGACTTCTTCAATACGATAATTGCGCCAGAGGCCGTTTACTCCACGAAAGGTGGGAATGCCGCTCTCCGCGCTTATGCCTGCGCCGGTGAGAATAAATACGCGGTCGGCTGAAGCGAGGCGTTTCAAGAAAATCGTTTCAAAGGCGTTAGCGTGGAGGGCACTGGGTTCATCCTCGCAGCCTCATTCTGCCAGCAGCTCGCCAAGGGCAAGTTGGCGAACCAGATCTCTGTCTGCTTCGAGGAAATCGAAAGACGGCAGACTATGCAGCGGAACCCAGCGAACCTGAGCAAAAATGCGGTTCTGGATTTCGCCTTCATACTCACGCACGCGATAGAAGTGCAACCGTACGGCTCCGCCCTTCTTGTAATGGTGTTCAAATGCCGCAACTTTCTCGCCGATGGTCGCTGAGATTCCCAGTTCTTCCTGCAACTCCCGGCGAAGCGCAGCAACCTCTTCCTCTTGCGGCTCGATCTTTCCGCCAGGGAATTCCCACTTTAATGGCATGGGTTGGTCCGCAGTCCGCTGACAGATCAAAACTTCGGTTTCGCGCGTGATCAGCGCCGCGACCACCTGTTTGATCGATGCCTGCTTTCTCTCATGAGGATGAATAGTCAAATTACAAGACTAAATCACGGAGTCAGGGCGAGTGCCGTCATTCGCCGCAAAGCGGCGGCTTCTTTGCCTGCAATGGCAGCTTCCAGAGCGTGAAGTCCGTGCAAAAGCGCCGGGCCTGGAGTATTGAGGAATTCGTCATTAATGCAATAAATGCGTCCACTGACGACGGCTGGGAGCGACTCCCATCCCCGCTGCACAACGATCTTTTCGAGCGGGACACGATTTCCTGCGCCACACCAGGCGGCAATTACGATTTCGGGAGCGAGTGCGCGAATCGCTTCCGCCGTGGTCTGTCGTCCCGCCTCTCCGACAAACTCCCCTCCCGCCGCTTCCACCAGTTCAGCGACCCAAGGTTGCGAGTGAATTAACGGCTTGCCCCATTCTTCACAATAAACTCGTGGCCGGTCGGCTACTCTGGACGACCTCCCTCGCACGCGTTCGATCTCCATCTGCAATTCTCGAATCAGGTAATGACCGCGGTTTGGTTCGCCCATTATGCCGGCTATTGCTGCTATGTCTGCATAGATGTCGCGAAGAGTGCGGGGACACAATCCAAGAAACGGTGTTCCAGATTTGAGAATCTCCGCGACAGCTTCCCCCTGGTAAGGCACGGAGGCGATTACCAGATCGGGATTAAGCGAGCGAATCTGCTCCGCGCTAGCGGTCCATGAGTCTTCGACAATTGCGATGCCCCGCTCCTTCACCGCTGGGCAGATCTCCGCACAATAGCGGGTGCACGCCGCCAAACGATCCAGAACGTCAAGACGATCCATAATCGACGTCACTGAGGGTTGAAGCGACACGACACGCCGAGGCGTGAAATCGCCGGCATGGGAAAGCGCGGGCATGCACTAATAATATCGGCTCAATTCATGTAACCATAGATACTTAAATCTGAAGTGTGATCACCACCGATGTATCCGCGAGAGCTGTTAGAGCATTTCGAGCATCCCCGAAATTCGGGGCCGATGGAATCACCCGACGTGAGTGTCGAGTCCGAGAATCCGGCTTGCGGCGACGTTATGAGGCTGATGTTGCGTGTAGGAGACGGCCGGGTCAGTGCGGCAAAGTATCAGGTCCGGGGTTGCGTGGCGTCTATCGCTTGCGGTTCCGCACTGACCGAGGCCATTACGGGAAAGAGTCTCAAAGATGCAGCCTCGCTGAAAAGGGAAACGTTAGTTCAGGTTCTCGGGGGATTGTCCAATGAGACCATGCATGCCAGCCATCTCGCTATGGATTGTCTCAGGTTGGCACTTAAAGAGTTGGGGCAGTGAGCTTAGCCAGCGCAGGCTGATAAAACTTCCAACCGCGCTGTTCTGCAATCTCACGCAAATCATCATTCGGGTTCACCGGAAAAGCGGTGTGGGCCAACTCCAGCATGTCGAGGTCAAAGATCGAATTTCCGAAGCTTACGCCCAGAGGCTGAGAGAGCACGCGCCTTAAAGCTCGTGCTTTGCCGGGACCCGATGTCATCTCGCCGAGTTTGTCGGTTGCAACTCCGTCTTCGATTTCAACACCAACTGCGAGAACACGCTGAGCCGGGATGTCAAGAGTTCTAACGGCCGCCTCTATAACCCAATTGTTGGTAGAAGACACCGCCCAAACGTCCGACCCTGCTTCGTGCAGGCTACTCACCAATTCTTTCATTTCGGGAAAGATCTGCGGAATGACGTTGGTATGAACGAAGCGCTCGGCAAACTCGCGAATCCTTTTCTCTGGAAGCCCGCTATGGATTTGCACCATCTCTCCGCACATCTCGTCCTCCGAGACCTTTCCCGCAAGATATTCGTCGTAACGACGGAGGATGGCCACGGCCGCCGCCTTTGAGATCAGGTTCTCCTCGATCTCCCAATACAGGAATTTCATTCCTGAGTCGCCGTACCAGAGCGTGCCATCGCAATCAAAGGCCGCGATGCGCGGGCGCAGCTCCAGCACTGCCTTGATAAAAGATTGCGGGGTTGCGAAGGAGCCATAGCCGACGTGGTTCATGAACGTGATTGAAGCAGTGCTGAATAGTCTTCCGGCGTGTTGATGTTCATGGTCACGCGGGCGTCGTCCACAGAAACATACAGGATGCGGCTTTGATGCTCGTGTTCGATTTCGCGCGCGTTTGCTGTAACCTCAGCGCGCAGAAACGCTTCGATCATCGCTCGCCCAAAGATCACAGGATGTCCGTGCTTCCCCCCAAACTCGGGAACCACCGCCCAAACGGTTTGCGAGGAACTCTGCTGGAACGCTTCCTGCAGCTTCAGGACAGTCGTAGGCAGGGCCGGCGGACGGTCCACTAGCGTTACGCACGCTGTATCCCGGCCGCGATCCAGGACTGCCTGCAGTCCCACGCGCAGCGAGCTGAACTGTCCCAGTTCAGGTTTAGGATTGCGCGTCAGGAAGGCTGCCTGCTCGTAAATCACCGGCTCGAGCAGTCCACTATTGGCGCCAGTCACGACCAGCACAAAATCACAAACGCTTTGAAGCAGCTGAATGGCTCCAGCCAGGAAACTTTGACCGCCATACTCAAGCAGAGCCTTCTGACTTCCCATCCGCGAGGATTCCCCTGCAGCGAGGATCACACCGGCTAAAGCATAGGAGCGCACAGATACAGGGTACAGGAAGCAATTAGTGATGCTAGAACGGAAAGGGCTGAGAGTCGCGAGAATTTATTCACTTCGAGAAACTGGGGCTCCGCTTCGCAGAAGTTCCAGTGCCTTCAGGCTGCGCTTGTGTTGTCTTGAGTCGACACCCCGCCGTACTGCGATGAGCTCCGCGACGATAGCAATTGCGATCTCTTCCGGAGTAATGGCTCCGATTTCAAAGCCGACAGGTGCGTAAACTCGCTCCAGCTTCTCCGGCGCCGTGCCTTCGCGCTGCAGTTCCTTGTAAATGGCGATGACCTTGCGTTGCGAACCGATCATGCCGACGTACTTCGCCGGGGTCTCCACTGCCCAACGCAACACGCGCATATCGTCACGGTGCCCGCGAGTAACGATGACCAGGTATGAAGAATGGTTCGGCGCAAGCTGCGGGAGTACGCGCTCGTAGTCATCGGCATAAACGTCTTTCGCTTCGGGAAAACGCTCCCGATTGGCATAGCTCTCGCGATCGTCAACTACGATCACTTCAAAGCCTGCCATGCGCGCTGCACGATACACGTTGACGGATACATGTCCCGCTCCAAACAGGTAAACCGTCTGCACGGGAAGGATGGGTTCGAGATAGATGTCGAGCGTTCCGCCGCAGACGAGGCCGGAATCGTATTTCGGATCGTGATTCAGATTGAAGGTCAGGGAGCGAGGTTTTTCTTCTTCCATGACTTCGCGGGCCGCTTGCCACACTTCTGCCTCGACGCATCCTCCGCCGATGGTGCCGGCGATCGTGCCATCGTCCCGCACCAGCATTTTGGCCGACTCAAAAGAAGGAATCGAGCCGTTGGAATGCACAATCGTGGCCAGTGCGCCCCGCCGTCCGGCGCGCCGAAGCAGTACGATTTCCTCGAAGATGTCCACGCACTTCTAATTGTAATCTGGCCTGAACTGGGCCAAGATTGTACTGTCGCGAACGCGCTATGGCTACTACCACTCGCCTTTCCTTCGCCGAATTCCGTGATCTTGCGGAGGCCGAAGGCATTGTCTATGAACTCGACGAGGGAGAGCTCTTAATGGAGGCTTCGCCGACTTTACGCCACAATCTGGTGCGTCAGCGTATTGCGACGAAACTAACCGAATTCGTAGAAGCGCGTTCGCTTGGTTTGGTGGTAGAGGAAATGGATTTTCGTTTGAGCGAGAATACCGTGCGAAATCCCGACGTCGCTTACATCGCAAATCCGCTGGCGAACAGCCTCGACCCCGATCGTTCTCCGCTTGACTGCGCTCCGACACTAGCGATAGAGGTTGTCTCGCCCGGCAATAGTGCGGACGACATCGCCAGGAAAACACAGCAGTACCTCCAAGCCGGCGCTCAGGGCGTTTGGGTTGTGTATCCATCGTTAAGGTTCATTGAAGTTCACGGCAGGACTGGCGTTCACCAAGTGAGAGAACCTCACGCGCTACAAGAGCCTGATCTCCTGCCCGGATTTTCCCTAGCGCTGTCCTACGTCTTTCGCGAACCGACCAAGCCGCAGTAGGTCAACTTCCTCAGAAGTGTTATTTTGAAGAGATTCCAATCTAGCTCTAAGGACAACAGCACTTGCCCAAAGGCCCGATCTCGCGCTTTATCGAGCACCACTATCGCCACTTCAACTCTGCCTCTTTAATCGACGCCGCCAAGGCCTACGAGAAGCTGGTCAACGACGGCGGCAAGATGTTCATGACCATTGCCGGCGCCATGAGCACGGCGGAGCTCGGCCTCTCGTTAGCTGAAATGATTCGGCAAGACAAAGTTCATGGCATCTGCTGCACGGGAGCCAACCTCGAGGAAGACGTCTTCAACCTCGTGGCGCACGATCATTACGAACGCGTGCCGCACTATCGTCAGTTGTCTCCTACGGAAGAAGAGGCGCTGCTGAAGCGCCATATGAATCGCGTCACCGACACCTGCATTCCTGAGCATGAAGCTATGCGTCGCATTGAGACCGCGGTGCTCGAGGAATGGGTGAAGGCCGACAAGGCCGGCGAGCACTATTTCCCGCATGAGTTCATGTACAAGATTCTTTTGAGCGGGAAACTAAAGAGTTCTTACCAGATCGATCCAAAAGATAGTTGGCTGATGGCGGCAGCGCAGAAGAACCTGCCGATGTTTGTCCCAGGATGGGAAGATGCGACGCTGGGCAACATGTATGCCGGGCACTGCATTACCGGCGATGTGAAGAACGTGCATACCGTGCGGACCGGCATTGAGTACATGATGCTGCTGGCCGAGTGGTACACGGAACTCACGGCCAGGAGTCCGCTTGGCTTCTTCCAGATCGGCGGAGGCATTGCGGGCGACTTCCCGATCTGTGTGGTTCCCATGCTGCACCAGGACCTGCAGCGCGACAACGTGCCGCTCTGGGCCTACTTCTGCCAGATCAGCGATTCGACAACGAGCTACGGCTCGTACTCCGGCGCTGTTCCTAACGAGAAGATCACCTGGGGCAAGCTCGGCAAAGATACGCCGAAGTTCATCATCGAGTCCGACGCGACGATCGTCGCGCCGCTGATTTTTGCTTACCTGCTCGGGTGTTGAAGTGCGAAAGGCGTTTCAGGCAAATTCGTTTCAATAAAATCGTTTCAGAGAAAATCGTTTCAGAAGAGTGGTTTCAATGGAATCTTTTTTGTTGAAACGCCTTTTACTGAAACGCCTTTTACTGAAACGCTCTACCTTCCCAATGAAGGCCATTCGTTTCCACCAGTTCGGCGGTCCTGAGGTCCTCAAATACGAGGAGGTTCCCGATCCTCGCGCGCGAGAAGACCAAGTGCTGGTTCGAATCAAAGCCTGCGCGCTGAATCATCTTGACCTCTGGATACGCAAGGGATTGCCCGGCATAAAGCTGCCGCACATCAATGGCAGCGATGTCGCGGGACTGGTGGTCGAAGTTGGCAGCTATGTTGCCGGAGTGAAGAGCGGTGCACGTGTGCTGCTGGCGCCCATGACCTTTTGCAACCGATGCGAGCAGTGTACCGCCGGCCAGCAAAGCTTCTGCCGCGAGTTCTCCGTGCTTGGCTATCTGAATGACGGCGGTAACGCCGAGCTGATCGCAGTACCTGAAGTGAACGTAATCCCAATTCCGGAAAGCCTTTCCTACGACCAAGCTGCCAGCATCCCTCTGGTCTTTGTTACCGCGTGGCACATGCTTGTCACTCGCGCTCGAATCAAGGCGGGTGATACGGTGCTCGTGCTCGGAGGCGGTTCGGGAGTGGGGTCCGCGGCTATCCAAATCTGCAAGCTGCTGGGCGCAATCGTAATCGCGACTGCCGGCGATGAATCCAAGCTCGAGAAGTCGCGCGAACTCGGGGCGGATCACACAATCAACCATTACAAACAGAAGATTGCCGAGGAGGTTCGTCTTGTTACCTCCAAGCGCGGCGTGGACATCGTCTTTGAGCACGTCGGAGCAGCCACCTGGGAGCACAGCATTCGCTCGCTCCGCCCGGGAGGAACTCTTGTAACCTGCGGCGCGACCACCGGGCCTGACGTAAAGATCGATGCTCGCGTGCTCTTCAGCCGCCAGCTGTCTCTGCTCGGTTCCTATATGGGAACGATGGGCGACCTGCACCAAGTGCTGAAGCACGTTTTCAGCGGCAAGCTGAAGCCAGTGGTCGATCGGACCTTCCAGCTCAGTGAGGCTCGCGCTGCACATGAGCGGCTGGAGAAGAGCGAGCAATTTGGAAAGATCGTGCTCAATCCATGAGCACAGCCGCCCCCGGACCTCCAATCGACCCGACCATTAAGTCAGCCGCCAAGTGGATCGCGCTCATTCTCTTTCTCCTGTATTGCGCCGATCTCATCTGGAAACTGGCCCATTGGAATCAGTACTCTGCAGGTCTAGCGCGACCAAAGCTCGCGGCCGCAATTGCTCTCAGACTCCTTTTTATGGCTTTTCTTTTGTGGGTCTATATGCGCGCGCGAAGGGTTACTTAGTCCCGTGCCAAGGAAGACTGGTCTCGGCCGCGGAACCCGCATTCCTACTGCTAATTACCTATTGCTCATAGCCGAAATCTCTTCGCTATAATGAAAGCACGCTGCCCAGCGCTCCTGATGCATTTGCGAGCGAAACCAATCAAGCTTTTCATCATTGTGCTCTCGCTCTTTGTGTTTCTGCTTACACTGAACGCTAAGCTTTCTCTGTACGACCAGACTGTCCACGCCAATACCGTGAACAGTTCCAAGCTTTGGCTTAATGGTCAAAAACTCGAGAAGCCTCCAGCTACCCTCGTGTTCGCGGTACTCAGCGTCGCCATAGTTCTGATTCGATTGCGCTTCCATCGCCAGCCGTGGCAACGCGTACTTGTTCTTGAATCAAGACCTTCCCTGCTTCTCTCCTTTCATACACACCGTTTTTTGCGACCGCCTCCGTTCCTCGCGTAGCCGCAGTTTTTCCAAACCAAGTCAGGCTCAAGACGCCTATCCAGCACTCCAGCGCACAGCGTCGTTTGTCCGCAACGGACGAGTGACGGCTTGTGCTTCAAAAAAATAACGCGAGGAAATCGTGCAAGTTCGACGCAAGTACTTCTTCCCGGCAATTGGCCTTGTTGCTGTTTGCCTAATAGCCGCTTTCATCGTCTCCGGACATGTTCGGGCCAACGCTCCGCAAGATGTTTCGGGCAAGGCTGTGCCGCGGGCAGCGGTTGCCAATGTGAAACGCGGAGATATCGCCAATACCATCTCGATTGCCGGAGAGTTCCTGCCGTACCAGGAGGTTGAACTGCACGCCAAGGTGCCGGGCTACATCCGCAAGATCAGCGTTGACATCGGCGATCACGTACGCGCGGGCCAAGTATTGGCCGTACTTGAAGTGCCGGAACTCGCTGCGCAGGTGCAGGGGGCTGACGCCGGAATACGTCACAGCCAGGACGAAGTCTCCCGTTCCGAGAAAGAAGTAGCTCGCGATCAGGCTTTTCACTCTGCTGTGCACGCGAACGCCAAGCGGTTGAAGGAAGCTTCCGACGCGCGACCCGGACTGGTCGCTCAGCAGGAACTCGACGACGCTAACTCCAAGGACCTGGCTGCGGAAGCGCAGGTCGAAGCTGCGAAATCTGCGTTATCCGCGGCCCGGCAGCAGCTGGATGTAGCCAAAGCCAGCCAGCTGCAGGTGTCGGCAATGTCCGACTACTCGCGCATCGTTGCTCCATTTGATGGAGTGGTGACGTGGCGATATGCAGATACCGGGGCGTTGGTACAAGCGGGAACTTCGGCCGCCAATTCGCAGCCGGTCGTGAAGGTGGCACAAGTAAACGTTCTGCGCCTGCGCGTTCCCGTTCCGGAATCGCTGGCGGCATCGGTGCGCGAGGGTCAGACCGCCAATATTCGCGTGCAAGCTACGGGTGAACGCTTTACAGGAAGCGTCACTCGTTTCACCGACGCGCTGGATCGGGCGACGCGTACCGAACAAGTTGAGATTGATGTTCCAAATAGAAACTCTCATCTCTCCCCCGGCATGTATGCCGATGTCGTGCTGCAAGTGCAAAAACACAGCGACGCACTATTAGTCCCGATTCAGGCGTTGACGAAAAGCGACAACGGGTCCTCCGTTCTGGTAGTTGGCAATGACAATCGCGTCGCTGTCCGCGACGTTGTTACCGGTCTGGAAGGTGCAAATTCTGCGGAAGTCATTTCCGGGTTGCACGAGGGTGATCGCGTCATCGTCGCAAACTTAGGTTCCTATCAAAATGGAGAGCTCGTCGATCCCCGGCAGAGTTCGTTCACACTAGCGAATGCGAAAGAAGAGGAGCGGTAGTATGTCGGGCTTTGCGATCAAGTACCCGTTCTTCATCATCATGATGTGCTTGATGATCGCTGTGGTCGGCGTAGTGACCGTGGCGCGCATGCCGGTGGACCTGTTTCCACACATCAACATACCGGTTGTGGTCGTGGCGACTTTTTATTCCGGAATGCCGCCCGAGCAGATCGAATCGGATATCACAGGACGATTTGAGCGCTTCTTTACCCTCGGCAGCGGCATAGACCATATGGAGTCGCGTTCGTTACCGGGAGTGAGTCTCATCAAGATCTATTTCCAGCCGGGCATGAATGCCGATGCCGCGGTCAGCGAAATTTCGAATCTTGCGATGGCAGACCTGCGGCGTCTTCCACCCGGCACTCTGCCTCCAGTGATTTTGAAGTTTGACGCATCGAGTCTGCCCGTTTGCCTGGTTACGCTCAAAGGCACCGGATTAACCGAGACTCAGCTTAGAGATCTAGGTCAGTACAACGTTCGCAACCAGATTGCGAATGTTCCGGGATCTTCGGTTCCAATGCCATTTGGCGGAAAGTATCGGCAGATTCAGGTCTACGTTGATCCGGTCAAGCTGCAAGCCAATCAGCTCAGCGTGATGGATGTAGTCCGCAGTGTGAACGACTCGAACCTGATTCTCCCTGCCGGAGACGTGCGCATTGGCCCGAAGGACTTCAACATCTACACCAACAGCCAATTGCCCACCACGGAAGAAATCAATCAACTTCCGTTGAAGACTGTAGGCAATGCATCGGTGATGGTTGGCGATGTTGGCCGCGCGATGGATGCCGCCCAGATCCAAAACAGCATCGTCCGCGTTGACGGCCAGAAGTCGGTTTACTTACCCGTACTAAAACAAGGCGGTGACAGCAACACAATTGCAATCGTCAATGGCATCAAAGCCTCCCTCCAGGACCTGTTTGACGTACCCAAACAGCTCGTCGCCAAGGTGGTTTTTGACCAATCGATATACGTCAAAACCGCAATCAGGAATCTGGGTAACGAAGGCGGCATCGGCCTTGTGCTCACCGCCCTGATGATCTTGATCTTCTTGGGCAGCATGAGAGCGACGGTTGCAGTGATGCTGTCGATCCCGCTCTCGGCGTTCGCTGCGTTTCTCGCTCTCAATATCGGCGGGAGCACGATCAACACCATGGTGCTGGGCGGTCTTGCATTGGCATTTTCGCGTTTGATCGATAACTCCGTAGTGGTCCTGGAAAACATTTTTCGCCACCTTGAAATGGGTGAGCCTCCCCAGGAGGCGGCGGAAAAGGGCGGACGCGAAATGGGTTTGCCTGTTCTTGCAGCGACGTTTACCACCGCCATTGTGTTCTTTCCGGTCATCTTCCTGTACGGCGTGAGCCGCTTCTTGTTCACAGCTCTTGCGCTTGCCGTAGTGCTGTCGCTGTTTGCTTCCTACGCCGTTGCAATGACTGTTGTCCCGCTTTTCTGCGCAAAATTCATCCACAAGGTTGAGGCCGACGAGGAAGAGGGGCACGATCTCCGGCGCTCCAGGTTTGGGCGCTTTGTTCGTTGGTTTAACCATAAATACGAAGCGATGCTTGCCAAGTATGACGTGACGGTGGGACGCACGTTGATGCGGCCAGCCGCGACGGTGATTGGCATTCTCGGCGTTTGCCTATTGACTCTTGCTTTGTACCCGCTGCTCGGGGTTTCTTTTTTCCCACGCACAGATCCCGGTCAATTCATGATCAACATAAAAGCACCAACCGGGACGCGCATCGAGCTGACTGATCAATACGTCAAGAAGATCGAAGACGATATTCGCAAGATCGTCGCGCCCCGCGATCTTGGGGTGATTGTCTCGAACATTGGCGTACAGCCTGGGTTCTCATCCATGTACACGAGCAACTCGGGTCAACATACCGCGACCGTACAAGTCAGCCTGAAGGATGGGCACGAGGTTGGCAGTTACGAGTATATGAGGCGAGTGCGCGAGAAGTTGGCGGATGACTTGCCGGAACTCTCGACCTATTTCCAGTCTGGAGGACTGGTCGACGCGGTTATCAACC
>JAFAUE010000082.1 GCA_019243475.1 Acidobacteriota bacterium
ATCAACATCGTCGGACACTGCGACGAGCGTGGGTCTGAAGAGTACAACCTGGCGCTGGGTGCAAGCCGCGCGGAAGCCGTAAAGAAATCTCTGGTTTCGCACGGACTCAAGGCCGAGAACATTGCCACCAACAGCGTGGGCAAGGAACAGCCGTTCTGCAGCGAGCACACCGAGGAGTGCTGGCACCTGAACCGTCGCGGACACATCGCCATGGCGCAGTAGTTACCGGACAGAATTTGCAGATAGAGACGCGGTTTTTTCATGCCGCGTCTCTATCTGCGCTATCACAAGCTTTTGGCCCCACTTCCAAGAGTGTTGCGCAGCAGGTAAACTTCCGGCGACATGGCCGCTCGCGCAATTCTCGTTACTGCTCTCCTGTTTTTCTTGAACTCCGCAATAGCCCAGCAACCTGGTTCTCAGCCGCCTGCCGTGGTGCTGCATGCCGCGCGTCTTCTCGATATCGAAGCCGGCCGCGTGATTCAGCCCGGCGAAGTGTTGGTGGAAGGCGATCGCATACGCGAGGTGGGAAGCTCGGTGCCGCATCCCAGCGGAGCGCAGGTGATGGATCTCGGCGACACGACACTGATGCCGGGCTTGATCGACGCGCACGTGCATCTGTTCCTTCATCCTGGCGCTGAGGACCTGCAGACGGTGGAAGAGTCGGTGCCGCAACGCACGATTCAGGCGACGCTGGCCGCGAGGGATGATCTCATGGGCGGATTTACCGCCGAGCGCGATATGGGAACGGAAGGCGCCGGATCGGCCGATACAGCCGTTCGCAATGCAATCAACAAAGGTCTGATTCCGGGGCCGCGTCTGCGGATCAGCGGCAATGCCGTCGACATCCTCGGCGGGCACGAAGACGCGCGCAACTATAACCCCGAGCAGCATGTTCTCAGCAATGCCACTTACGCAAACGGCATAGGACAGATCATCGAAGTCATTCGTCAGCAATTTAAGGAAGGCGCGGACTTCATCAAGATGTACGAGACCGGCGCCGACTCGCTGCGGGACGGCAAGTTTTCCACTCCATACCAATACAGCGAAGCGGAGCTTGCTGCCGCAGTGCAGGAAGCGGCGCGCTTGGGAAAGCGCGTGGCTGTCCATGCCACGGGTGAGCCGGGCACACACTATGCCGCCGAGGCGGGTGTCGAATCGGTGGACCATGCCTTCCAGCTTAGTGACGACACCATGCGCCTGATGCGCGAGAAGCAGACTCCGGCGGTGCCCACGTTCACGATCATCGAGTATTTCGCCGACCATGCCGCGTCCCCTGCAGCCGGCGAGCGAGAGCGGAAGATGCTCGACTTTCACGCGCAGGAATTTCGCAAGCAGCTCGCCGCGCACGTGCCCATGGCGGTGGGTTCCGATGTGGGACCGTTTCCCCATGGAACCCAAGCGCGGGAACTTGTCCTGATGGTGAAATACGGAATGAGCCCATTGGCGACGCTGCAGGCGGACCTGCTGAACGGAGCCAGGCTTCTCGGCTGGGAAGGACAGATCGGCGCGCTGAAGTCCGGCTACTTCGCCGACGTGATCGCTGTGCAGGGCAATCCGCTGGAAGACATCAGTGCGACCGAGCACGTCGTGTTCGTGATGAAGGGCGGAGAGGTGTACAAGCAGCCGCACTAAGGCTCGCCAAGTCTCCGTATCTATTCGCTACTGCAACCGCACCAATTCACATCAGTGACTGCCAACTCTTCATGAGCGTTAATCTGCAGCTTTTCCTGTTCATACTCATTGCCGCAGCGGCTTTGCTGCTGTTGCGGATCTTTGTATTTTCCGGCGAAATCAGCTCCGAAGACCTGTATGCGGATTCCCAAAAGAGAACAGATAATTCGGCAGTAAGGACGGGAGAGGCTCCGATCTCAAACGATCTGGGCCGGGTTCGTGTGACGCAATTCAACTTCTCGCACTTCGACGCCGTTCCCGGCCCGATCCTGAGTGCTTTGCCGATGAGTTAATCCTTGAGCTTTACGATTCGGTCTCCGACTTCCGCTGGACGGCAACGTACGTGGTCGCGACGCCAGCAGGCATTCGCAAGATGATGGACGACGAGCGCTGGAACTTTTTTTACGCAACCGAGATCTTCGTCGTGCGTCGCTATGATCTGGAGACCATTCGCGAAGCGGTGTACGGGCGAATCAAAGAAGTCCACGAGCAAGTCGCGCTCGGACCGGATGATCCTCCACTGGCAGGGTGACGCAAGCTCCCGCTTATTGGGCGCTCACCGGCTGCGCTTCCTTGCCCAGGGTGCGATTGAAGGCCGGCAGGTCGGTCGCAAGCGCATCGTGCAGCTTAGCAAGTTGCGCGTCGAGCTCCTGCGAGAGCTGATCGAATGCTTTGTCCGTCTGGTCTGTCGGTTGCGCGTCTGCTCCTTCGATTACGCCCATTAAGTGCGAAATCTTGTTGTTCAGCTTGATGGGAAAATTGAGCGGGTCCTGGCCGCTGCGGTTGCGCGTCTGATAAATCGCCTCCTCTACCGACGTTAGTTTGGCGCTGAGCGACGCTCCGGACTGCTTTGCGGCCGTGGATCCGCCGGCCTTCAGACGGTCATTGATCTGGTCGCGCAGCTTGCGAATCTGGATTACCGCTTC
>JAFAUE010000086.1 GCA_019243475.1 Acidobacteriota bacterium
TAGCCGGCTATTTCGGTCGAATACGCCTCGCCGGTGACGGTATTCGTGCACTGCGCCTGGTAATGATCGTTGTTGAACCAGAGCGTCTGTGCGGCTCCCGCGTCATTTGCTTGCACTCCGCCAAGCTTCGCTGCATTCACGAGATACATCTTGCCGCCTTTGCCGCCGGCTAGCAGTTGTCCCGTTCCGGGAATTATCATCGCGCCTCCGCCGGAAAGATCGAGGTCCTTGCACTGCAGGAAGTTGAAATCCGCCGGAGTAAAGTGATCGACGACATTGAGCTGCGAATCGAGCTTGAGCACCGAATCGGCCCAGGACGTGCTTCCGTCATAAGGACCGTTGCCCGTGGTTACGTAGGCATAGCCGTTGTCGTCGCCTGCGGGCCCGCCCCCGCCCATCCACACTCCGCCTGCTCCGCCGAACTGACCATATCCATCTTTGTTGGGACTGGTATTGAGCGCACCGGTTTGTTCCCGAGAAGAGGCGTTATAGGCCAGCAACCAGCCTCCGCCGCAGGCGGAGAATCCGAAATACAGCGTGCCGCGATTCAGTAGCAGGGCTGTGCGCTGCAGACAGGAGGAGCTCAGGCCGAGAATTCCATTTACGGAATCTTTGTTCGTTCCTTTTACGGAAGCTGTGACCAAGACCGGGCTACCGGAACGTTCGGTTCCGGTGGTGATGTCCAGTGCATGCAGACGGAAGAACGCGCCGTTGCCGGCGTCCTGTGACGAGACCACGTACATAGTCTGCGTGCTGAGATCGATTGCCGGCGTGGAGGTAATTCCGATCCAGGGCTTGGGATTGCCGCCGTGCTGCGGCGTCTCTCCTGGCTGGAGCAGAGATGTCTTCCACAGCGGGGTGCCATCGCCGAAGTTGTCGGCGTCGAAGGCATAGACGCTGTCATATTCGGTCGCAGCAAACACAACGTTGTGACGGGCTCCGTGAATCGCGAGATTAGAGACATAGAGCGGCTGCGCATACAGATAACCATCGACCAAATACGAGAACAGCTTTCCGAATTTTGCCGAACTCACGTTGGCCGTAGTAAGGATGGTTTCCTGATTGTTGAGGCCGGTGCGTCCATTATCCATATGCCAGGTGGGCACATTCAGCGCGCTCGGAGGAGGCGGGGGTGGCGTCGGATCCGTCATGCCTACAGTGACGGTCACGGTCGCATCGGCTTCGCCGCCCTGCCCAACTGCGCGAAGGGTGTAAGTAGTCGTCTGCGACGGGCTGACCGTGCGTGATGCATTGGCCGCCTGTTTGCCCAGGCCATCGATGTTTACCGCGTCAGCGCCACTGGTGGTCCAGGTGAGCGTGCATGACTGTCCGGCAGAGATCGTGGCCGGATCGGCATGCGCCTTAATTGTGGGCGCCGCCACTTTGCCGCTGCCTGAGTTCACCGCGTCGACACCGCCCGTGACACCACGACATCCAGAGATGAACAATCCAAGAAGACCCAGAGATATAAATGAAATGACCCGCGTTGCGGAGAGCATGCTGACCTCATTCCCTTGAACTTGGAGCAGACGGTCCCTGTCTGTTTCCCGGAACGGGAATCATTGCCATTCATCTGCTCTGTTCTTTGTTCCTGAAAGATGCCTGAGTCTCTGCTGGACGTTGGCCTCAAGGGATGAACCGATGGTTTCTGGTGCAGAAAGTTGGCATCAATTGGTGCCAGACATGAACGGCTGCGAGACTTCGCGGAGCGAGTGCTGATCGCCGAACATCGGTCGCCAAATGCAGTGTTAAGGTTCTTTCTATAATCCCAATTTCGTCGTAAGTGCCTGATTTTTCGGTGACACCAGCGCACCACCTTAGTTCCGCCTTAAGTCACCTCTCCTCAGTTTCTAAACATTCACACGAACTGCTTCTGGCGCTTGGAACCCCTAATCTCGCCTCACCTCGGAGGCGAGTCCCTTGCAGAACAACATTTCACGCGTCATCTTCCCTTGCACAACGTTGCTCGGAATCCTTCTGCTTTGCGGATGCGGCGGAGGCAGCGCAGCTTCGAACTTCGCCGCGAAAGGCAGCACTGCCACGACTACCGTGACCGCCACCGCCGGCAGCGCTACCGCTTCCACGCCTGCGCCCGCCGTGGGTACAGCCTCCGCTACATCAGCCAGCACTTCTTCCACGGCCTCATCTGCAACCCCCGGTTCCGGAACGGGAACGAGTGGAGCGACTCCCGGAACGAGCGCAAGTCCTGCCACGCCGTCCGCGCCTCCTACGCCCACCGCTTCCAGCATTCCCGGATATGACCAGGTAATGTCCCTGCCGTTCCAGGTTGGGATCACGCACACCAATGGCCGCTACGGATTTAGCAACGGCAACTATCTGGTGGAAGGCGCGCAAAAGATCGCCGACTTAGGCTCGCCCGCGATCTTCCTGTACATGACTCCGAGCTTCCGCAGCTACTATCCGGACCGCGGGTCGCAAACGTGGCCCGCAGCCGATCCTCCAAGCCTGACGCAGCTGGCGCAGACCCAGCCTTTCCAGACCGTGTTCAATATGCCCTTCAAGACGATCGTGATCACTGCATACGGAATGGTGAACGGAGACAACGTACAGGCGATGGGCACTGACCCCAACGCCGCTGCGAGTGAAGAGCAGGAGTTCTACGACTTCGCTCGCTACCTGTTTTCGACCTACGCGGGAACGGGAAAAACTTTCATCATCAAGCATTGGGAGGGCGACTTCATCGGGCTGAACGGCTTTAACCCGTCGCAGGACATCTCTCCCGCCATGGTCACAAACATGATCAGCTGGCTGAAGGCCCGGCAGCGGGGAATCACTCGCGCGCGCCAGGATTCGGGAAATCCCTCCGGCATCGGCGTGTTTAACGCCGTGGAGTGCAGCCTCGTGCTCGATCTGGCCCAGGGTCAGAGCAAGGTGCGCGTGATTAACGCCGTGGTGCCCCAGGTTGTTCCCGACATGGTGACCTACTCGTCTTGGGACTCAACCATGCAGGGAAATGACGCAGCTTCAGCTTCGGCAGCGCTCACTCTGGCACTGAACACGATCAAGCAGTACGCGCCCGATCCGCTGAATCTCGGAGACCGTCGCATCCTGATTTCGGAATATGGCCTCTATGAAACGCAATATCCGAATGATGCAGCCTGGCGCGAGCAGGCGATCCTAAGCACGGCCAAGTCAGCCGGATTGCTCGGAGCGTTTTTCTGGGAGCTATTCGACAATGAGTGTAAGGACGCGTCCGGCAACTATCTGCCAGTAGCGACTTTGCCCGGAGACCCGTCGCGCCCCAGCAACTCGAGCTGTGACGGTCTGAGCGTCGTTCGTCCGGACGGCAGCACCAGTCCAGCGCTTGCGGTGATGCAGACTTATTGGCAGTAAGCTGGCTTAAACGCAGGTCCGGAGGTCCTGCTCTACCATAGGGAAGCTATTCTTCTGAAATCAGCGGGTTAGCTGGCGCGCTCGTGCAGCTCTCCGTTTTCGGACCAGCGCTCGAGGGCTCGTTCGGCAGCCTCGCGGGCGTGCTCGAGAGTGTCGTACCGCTCCAGTTCAAGCACGTCGGCTGAGCCGTTACGTTGAAGGACGTAGTAGTAGGTCGGATGATCGCCTTGCCCAACGACCACATCGGCTACGTAGTCGCCCTGTGTGAGGTGGATCTTGTTGGGACGCGCTGCCGGACTGGAACTCACTAGTCGGATTCCCGTGCTCCGGTTCCGATTGTACTTAGCAGGCATAATTCCTGACAACTCGCCGATAAGTAAGATGATCGGCCGGAGTTCCTGGTTTGCCCCATTTTTGATGCAATCCTCATACCAAACCCCTTTTCATCACGGAGGCCACGGGAAGGACAAAGGCCCGCAAGTCCCAATTAACTGCGGAGCTATAAAGTTAGCCGCGCTCAGAAACACACGTATGGGTCGTTCAAAGAAGAACATCAACTTTTTTCTTCCCTCCGTGCTCTCCGTGCCTCCGTGGTGAAAAGGTTTTCCTTCCCGTTTCAGGAAGTGTGCATAACCGAGAGGCGCGTCACTTTTGAGTTGAGAGACTCTGCCTTTTAGGGATATAAATACAGACTCCCCGGGCCATTGCGCCCGTAACGACCCCTTTGAGGCCCCTGTCCATGCGACCTTTCCTGGTTCGGTTTTCCTGTGTTCTTGCCTTGGTATTGGCGTCCATTCCACTGCTTGCTTTTGAAGACTGGCAGCCGATCTCGCCCGACGAACTGAAGATGACTTCCGAACCGGCAGCTCCCGGCGCGGCAGCGATCATTCTCTATCGAGAACTCAAGAGCGACGACAACGAGCACTTCGAGTACACCTACTACCGCATCAAGATCCTGACAGATGAAGGCAAGAAGTACGCCGATGTAAAGGTCGCCTACGGCAACTCTTACTCCCACGTGACCGACATCAAGGGCCGCACTATCCATAGCGATGGGACCGTCATTCCCTTCGAGGGAAAAGCACTCGACGGCACGATGTTCAAAACGAAGCGCCTCAAGATCCTTGCCAAAACCTTCACCTTGCCTGACGTCCAGGTAGGCAGCATCATCGAGTACAAGTACACGATCCGTACAGAGCCTGGCTGGGCCTTTCCTGCACGCTGGTCGGTTCAGGAAGATATGTTTCAGAAGCGTGCGAAGTTCAGCTTCGCGCCCTTCAAGCACGAAGTACTTGTTGGCGGCTT
>JAFAUE010000092.1 GCA_019243475.1 Acidobacteriota bacterium
ATTCGCTCATCGTCTTCCGGTTGAGCTTTTCCAGGGGTGAGGCCGGTCGCCAGGAAGACCTCCATCGTCTCGTCCAGGATTCCGGGGCTGACGTAAAAGTGGAGAGCTTTACGCCAGACTTTAGCTGTGAGGCCAGTCTCTTCCAGCAGCTCTCTTCTGGCTGCCTTGGCGGGAGACTCACCGGGATCGACGTGTCCAGCCGGCAGCTCCCAGAGATATTTATCGGCGGCATAGCGGTACTGCCGCTCCAGCAGAACACGCGGGGGAGAAGTTGAGTCATCCACAGCCAGTATCACTACTGAGCCATGATGACGAATGACTTCGCGCAGCGCGGTAACGCCCTTCGGCTCGCGCACGCGATCGACCACCACTGCATAGACGCGGCCACGATACACAACTTTGCGGGAGAGTATTTTGGCGCGCTTTGCACGAGGAATCTTCCCGTTATATTTCTGCGAGGCTGCTTTCCCGGCGGACATCAAGCGATAGGGTAACATTCTGCCCGGTCGCGCTCGAATGTCTTCCTCGCCCAATTTCCCAAAACGAAAGAAGCCGGAGATCGCCGTGATCGGAGCCGGAACTTGGGCAACGGCGTTAGCGCTCAATCTCCACAGAACTGGCTACACGATCTCGGCGATCATCAGTCGCGACGGCTCAGGGTCATTAATGCGCGCGCGGAAACTCGCGAAAAGAGTGAACGCCCGATGGATGAGTTTGAGCAAGGTCCAATTCGCTGCAAACATCACTTGGATATGCGTGCCGGATGATGCCATTGCGAGCGTTGTCCAGCGATTGCTCACGCGAACGAGTTGGACCGGCAAGTTTGTCGTGCACTCGAGCGGTGCTCTTGGGGCGGAGGTTTTGCGCCCGCTGCGCGACGCAGGCGCATGCACTGCGTCGGCGCACCCCTTGATGACCTTTGTGAGCGCTAGTGAAACTGCTCTGACAGACGTTCCCTTTGCCCTGGAGGGCGATGCCCGCTGTCTTTCCGTGATTGCCGCTCTCGTACGCGACATGGAGGCAAAACCATTTCGCATCGGATCGCAGTTCAAGCCGGCATATCATGCTTTCGGTTTTTTCTCTTCGCCGGCGATCGTTACGCTCCTGGCTGCAGCACAGCAGGTAGGCAGCCTCGCCGGATTGTCGTCTGCCACCGCGCGCAAACTCATGGAGCCGATCGTGCGACAGACGATCGAGAACTGTTTAGGTCTGGATCCACCGGCAGCGTTTAGTGGCCCGCTAAAGCGCGGGGATGCTGCGACTGTGCGAAAGCACCTGGAGGTCCTGAAGCAGAGGCCTGAACTGTTGAACCTTTATAAAGCGTTGGCGCAGATCGCTGTCCAAGAGCTGCCAGTGACTAACATGGAAAAACTGAAGACGATTCTCAACACAACGACGTGAAGCAGCCGCGTCTTCGAACGACTATTGTCGGCGAGGGTCCGTTGGAGGCGAGGCGCTAATCGGCTTTGGCAACGGCTTGCCTTGAGGTCCCACACGCGCCGGCGTTGTGCCGATCATGCCGTCGACCCTACCGCGAAGATCCTTGAGCACCGTTTGTCGATCGCGCGCGTAATCTGCAGCCAGCCGAGTGAGCGCAAGCGTCACGATGTCATGGTGATGCAGTTCTTCCGTGCCGGCCTGCCGCCGGGCATCGAGCCACAAGCGATGCACCAGCATGACGTCTTCTGAAGTGAGATCGGGATTATGTGGTCCAATGCGGAAGTTCTGCACTTCCGGTCCTGGCTTCACCACCTGGAAAACGAACTGGTGCTTCGGTGGAGGCGCAGCTTCCCACGCCTGGCCCATGCGAAAGCCTTGCTCGTCGGCCGTCATCTTTGTAGAGAGGCCTGCAACCACTCGCGCCGCGCCAAGCGAGTTGGCCGTCTGCACGATGGCGGAGAACACGTCGCGCGCCGGCACGACCATCAGCGATATGTGCTTACCGTAGCTTTCAGCGATGCTCACGCATTTTGAGAACAACGTTTGCTCGTGGTCGCTGAAGATCTGTTCGGTCGAGAGATCGATTTCGCCGCTGCCCGGTCCCGTCAGCCTAGCAGCTAAGACGACTACGTCATATTCCGTGGTGTCAGTGTTCTGCAGGACCCAGCGCAGCTGCAGCAGCGTGTTGTAGTCACGGACAGTAACGATCGTGCAGTCCGGACGGACTCCAACAGCCTCGCGCTCGATACGCTCTTCGTGAAGCAGTTGGAAGTGCTCAGTCATTTCCTTTTTGACGTGTTTGAACTTCCGCCTGTTCGTTTGTTCGGAAACGCTGAATATCACAAAAAAAGCAGCAGCAAAGATGATGCCGGTAAGGGTCGCCACCTCCTTGGTGGCCAGGTTCACCAGAGCGGTAATCAGCAGTACAAGAAAAACTGAAGTGAGGCCAATGGGAATCTCTCTGCCGAAAACGGTGATATTAGGAGGAACTTTCCAGCCGCGCTCGCCTTTGTACTTGAAGCGAAGTACGAGCATCGCAAGACTGTTGAACGTGAAGCTCCAGATTACGCCGAAGGCATAGGCCTCGCCCAGCACGTTTACATCCCCGCGACTGAGCAAAATTGTGATCACCTGCAAACCGACGATGAGGTTGACGATCCGATAGCTGGTTCCGTACTTCTTCTGCGGCTTGCGGAACCAATCGGTGAGCACTCCGTCTTCAGAGACTCGGTTCAATACGCCGTTCGAACCGATGATGGAAGTGTTAATTGCGCCAGAAAGAATCAGGAAACCAACCACAACGACGAAGGTTCGAAACAGCAGCCGCAGCAAGAGGGGACCGCTGAACCACATAACCAACTCGGCGAGCAGGTTGTTTTCGTAACTGACCACCGGTACCTTGCTCGGAATCAGCATTACCGCGACAAGCGTTCCGAGCCCCGTGAATACAAAGCTGTAAATGGCAACAATGATGGCCGCGCGCTTCAGATTCTTGAGCTTGGGATGCGCGATCTCGCGGTTGACCTGGGCGAGTGTCTCCTCGCCGCTCATCGCCAGCACAGAGTGTCCGAAGGCCATGAGAATCCCGAAGAGTCCAAAGACATGAGCGAGACTGGTGTGCTTTAGAAATCCAAGGGACGTTTCGCTGAAATGCAGATTGGATGGTGTGGGCCAGGGCGGCAAGCCCTCGCCTCGTCCTTTGAGCAGACTTACAACAGCCCAGCCGAGCAGGATGACCACCATTACAGTTGTCACCTGCATTACGCGCAAAGCTTTGTCGCTCGACTCCTCGATGCCCTTGATGTTCTCCCACCAGTAGTACAGCGTGACGGCCAGACAAATGACTACCGACACCGCATTTACATTCACCTGTGGCACGCCATGGAAGACGGTATGCAAGTGCGGCGGGATCCAGCCATGTGAATCAGCCTTACTGATCAGCTCGTTCGTCAGTCCGCCGATGTACTGACCGGCAGCGATTCCCGAAATCGGACCCGTGAGTATGTAGTCAAACATCAGCGCGGAGACGCTGAGCTTGGCCAGCGTGCCGCCCAGGGCTTCTTTCACGACGCGATACACGCCTCCGCGCACGAACATCGAGCAGCTCTCGACGTAAACGGCGCGGACAGCGAAGGAAAACAGCATTACTCCGAGAATGAACCAGGGGGCAGAGCGTCCGAATGCGTCTTCGGCGATGCCGCCGGCGTAGTACGCCGATGAACCGAGATCGTTCAGGACGATTGCGGCGGCCCGCCAATACGAGATAAACGTAAGGGCGACCGAAGAGGCGACGACGATTCGTACTCGGTCGGAGGGTAGTAAGCTCTGGGAGCGAGAGGACATTTCTTGGCGGAACTACTGCTGCGGTCCCGTTGGGACGCGGGACAAACGGTCAGGAGCTCAAAAGAACTAAACTCTACGCCCACGTTCCCGTACCGTCAACGGCGGGCTCGTCGTCAGCCTGCAGGAGCAGCTCAAGATCGACAACGAAGCTAATGACGACCACCACCATTGACCCAATCACCCCAATGAAAAAGAGGACGACGAGGATCCTGGCGAGCGTTTGCAGCAGCGAGTCCATCAGAACGTAATTCTATCGAAACCACCGTCTGTTGTGTTTTCTCTGTATCTTCGGCGGCATAAACCACTGAAATTCGTAGGTTCGCAGTCCCAGCGATTTCGTGATTTGAAGCACTGAAGTGAACCGCGCAACTGCTCTGGTTCGGGCACGCTGCGGAGACCTCCTGCTCTCATATCTCCAATCAATTAAATTTATTGTGAGCTTGGCGCGCAGCGCGATAATCTACTGCTTCACTGCTGCGCTCTGTAATTCCATCCAAAAGGAAATCCATGTCCAACGAATTGCGTAATTTTTTGGCCATTCCCTATGACGAGTTGGAGGACCTGAACCTTCAAGCCAAGGAGCAACGCAAGAGCCGGATCGCGCTCGACAAAATCCAGGACGAACGCCTGCGCTACTTGACCGACGAGAAGCGCATCAAGGCCGTCACCGTCCTATTCAGCGACCTTGAAGGCCGCCTGCACATGCTGGACTACGACAAGAAGTTCCTGCTGCGCAGCTATGACAACCTGACCTTCGATGGATCTTCCATTCGCGGCTTTACCGCGCAGCGTGAGAGCGACCTGCGTCTTGGAGTGGACTGGAGCGCTTTCTACTGGGCGCCCGCAGACATATTCGGTGCGGGCAAAGTGCTCGTTTTCGGCGACGTAATCGACAAAAATGGCTCGCCTTACACCGCCGATATTCGCGGCATGTTCAAGCAGTGGGCTGCGGAGATTTATCAGAGTAAGGGTTACACGCTGAATGCCGCCAACGAAATTGAGGGATTCTTATTCCAAGGCCCTGACGCGGAGCGCCGCTACAACGAGACCGGCAAGTTCGATTACGTAAATACCGGCGGCTATTACCATTCGCTGCCCGGTGACCCGCTTCGCACGTTCATCGACACTACGGCCGAAGTTCAGCGGGCGATGGGATTTCAGAACGAAAAAGACCATCCGGAGGTGGCGCCTTCGCAATTTGAAATCAACTACAGCTATGGCGAAGCGGTTGCCGCCGCCGATCAGATCCAGCTTTACAAGCTCATTTGCCGCCAGGTCGCCACCAAAATGGGATTCACCGCTTCCTTTCTTCCAAAGCCTGTAGTGGGCGTGAACGGAAGCGGCATGCACACGAACGTTTCCGTCAGCAAAGCCGGCAAAAACCTGTTCTGGGAACCGAGAGGGGAAGAGAAGCTGGCGAAGGTGGCTTGGGACTTTGTGGACCGAATCCTTACACATGGCAATGACATTTGCCTGTTGCTGAATGCCAGTGTGAATGCCTATCGACGTCTGGATCCGCATTTCGAGGCCCCGAACCAGATCAAAGCCTCCCCGGTCGACCGAGGATCGATGATCCGCATTCCCATCGGCAATGAAAAAACTGCGCGGGTCGAGGTCCGTTCTGTGAGTCCGGACGCCAATCCTTACATGGTGATGTACACAGTTTTTCGGACTGGACTTGAGGGCCAGATCGCGAAGATCAAGAATTTGCGGCAGGCCGAGCGATATCTGCCCGACAACATCTACACTGCCATCGACAACTTCTTGGCCTCGGAGTGGACTACAACCCTACTGAGTGCTGACGTGAAGGGGCGCTACGCGGATCTTAAGAAAGCTTCAGCCGATCGCTGCCCAAGGCTATTGGGCACATTCGTGAAAGTTCCGGAGGTCCAATACCACCACGACGTGTACAACCAGTATCTTTGGAACCTCTTTTAACCAGTGGGAGCGCTCCGATATCTTGCTGATGATCTTTCTTGCTTATTGAATCACTGCTTCTTTCACTGGTGGAACAACCCAGATCCGGCAGTCCCGGCTCAGCAGCGTAAACAATTCGTTGGTCGGCTGGTGCAAGTATCTGACAGCATCACGTACCAAAGCTACCTTGCTTTGCTGACGTGCAACATCAATGAGAAGTATCAGTCCGATTAGCTGACGGTGTTCGAGTCCCGTATCCTCCAAGAAGACAGGGATTGGTCTGCCTGGCAATCCAGAATTCCAAGCTGCGACAAAGCGGGCAGACGTGCGTAGTTCCTCCCATTGTGTGGAGGTAAGTACTTCCGCCGCCTGGACCACTGAGTCCGGTGTAATAACAAGCACCGATTCTTCGCCGTATACCTTCATCCGCCCCTCTGCTCTGTAAGGCAAAGTGCCGAACGTTATTATGTTCTAATCCGGCCTTCAGTCAGCAAAGCATTGACCGCACCGAAAATCACCGTTCTGACTCTTGCAGCAGCTCCTGCAAATACTGCTTCCAAAACACCGCCCAGGTGTGGGTACCATGTCCATGCGTCCGCTCTGAAGTTGGAATCAGCACAAACATCCCCCGCTTCACGCGCTTGATCTCGCGTTCCGCGATTCCCAATTCGGGAGGATTGATGAAGTCATCGGCCGAGTTTACGAACATCACCGGCACAGAGATCTTGTCGAGCTGCGGCGAAGGGTCGTAGTTGCGTGAGGAACTTACTGCATACAGGAAGTCATTCGCGTCCAAGGCTGCGGTGACGCGTTTGACATAGTCGTCAAGGTATTTGTCGGCGGAGTCGCGCGTCGGATATTGGATCTGCATCGGCAGCGGCGTACTGCCGGCAATGAGGAGAAAGTCGGTCACCACTTGCAGCGCGGCTCTTGGTTCCGTGGCGTAGTCGCCATTTTTCCATTCTGGGTCCTGACGTATGCCTTCGATTGTCATCTTTCGCCAAATGCGATTGCGTCCTGCAATCTGGACGGGAAGGCACGCGAGAGGCATGCCGGCATCCATGAAGTCGGGAAAGCTTTCCATCCAGACCCAGGAGTGCATGCAGCCCATCGACGTGCCCATCACCAGACGCAGATGGTTCACGCCTAGGCCTTTCTGCAGGAGGTCATGTTGCGCCGCGACCATGTCGTCGTAATCGTACTGCGGGAAATGCGCATGCATACCGTCGCTGGGCTTGCTCGATTTGCCATGGCCCACGTTGTCCGGCAGGACAATGAAGTATCGACCGACATCGAGCGGCTGTCCGGGGCCGAAAAGTTCATTTGCAAACTGCGGCTGCAGAAACTGGCGTCCAGAGCCACCGGTGCCGTGCAGAATCAAGATCGCGTTGGTGGTTCGGCCCTCGGCGTCACGCTGTGGCTTGCCGAATGTCAAGTAGTGCAAGCGAAGCTCTGGGAGCGTTTCGCCGGAGCGGAAATGGAAGTCATGGGCGATATAGTCACCTTCTGCAGGCTGAAGGAGCTTATTTGGAACTTGCTGGCCCCAGCAGGCAAAGGCAACGAATAAAAATGAAACCAAAAGAAGAAGCAGAGCTTTCTTAAAGTCCAACTGCGGCGCAAGGGAAATCATGGCCACAAATCCTACAACGTCGGAGATGCATAGGTGGTCATGCACGCCCAGTCTTCCATGCAGCCCACCTTCTTGATCCTGGGATAGACTGGCGAATATGGACGACCTTTCTCTTGTCCATCAGCCTCTCCGCAATGAACTCTGCAAGCCGCCCGGGGGCGAGATTGTGCGCCTAACTGAGTGCCAGATTGCTTTTTTTCACGAGCACGGCTACCTCAGCGGCATAAGGATCTTGAGTGATGAACAGGTTGAAATCCTTCGCGCGGAACTGGCGCAGCTTGTAAATCCCAATCATCCGGGTAACAAATTCTTTTACGAATACCACTCGAATGAATCGGCCGATCCCGCCACTGTTCTCTTTCACGCACTCGGTGCCTGGCGAATCGCGTCTGGATTTCACGATCTTCTTTGGAACCCGGCGTTTACCGTTCCCTCATCGCAGTTGCTGAACGGAGATGTCCGCTTCTGGCATGACCAGCTTTTCTGCAAGCCTGCGCATCATGGTGGCGTAGTCGCGTGGCATCAAGACTATTCCTACTGGACGCGCACCCGGCCTCTAGCCCATCTCACTTGCTGGATCGGTCTGGATGACTCGTCGCGCGAGAATGGCTGTCTGCAATACATAGACGGGAGCCATCGCTGGCCGGATCTTCCCATTACGGGTTTGGCAGGCGACATGAACGCGATCAGTGCCGTGCTCGACCAAGAACAGCGCCAGCAATTCCAGAACCCCGTTCCAGTAGAGTTGAAGAAGGGAGAAGCCTCATTCCATCACCCGCGGCTGGTGCACGGCTCATTTGCGAATTGCTCCGACCGCGCCAGGCGAGCAACAGTCATTAATGTCATCCGCGACGGCGTGCATTCGGCAAGCGATGAACCTTTGCTTGCGGGTGTTCCAGTCATTCCAGCGGGTAAGAAGATTGAGGGGCAGTTTTTCCCGCTCCTGCTGAGTCAGAACCATTCGCTGGTAAGGAACGGGTAAGGGTGCGGAGCGGCGTCAACCGAAAACAGCTAAACCGACCCGCAAACGGCGAACAGCTGACAGGAGCCTCATTGCCCGCCAGCCCGTAGAGTATTCGTCTCTCTTGGTCGCCCGGGTGGGTCATTCGTCACGGTGTAGAGCTGCCCATTGCGCAGATACATTCGCTGCATTTCTTCCAACGTAAACGGACGCGCGCCGCGTCGTCCGAAGACTGTTAGTTGATTGCCGCTCTCATCGACGGCGCGATCGCGATCCACTCCTTTTGACACGGCTAGCGCCGGACCCTTGGTCTTGTATTTCGCAATCAGTTTCGGCGTAGGCGGCGGACTGAAGCCGTAGAACTTGTCGTTGTCGGCGGGTGAGAAGAGTTGCACAATTTTGAAACCTGCCTCGCCATCCGCCACGAAGGCAAACTGGCTGGAGCTGACCATGCCGATCTTCAAGTCGCGTGTGTCTTTCAATGCGCCGTTCGCATTGAACATCCGCGCCAGCCTCGGTTCTTCAGGCCGTTCGACGTCGACTATTGCGATCCCGTCCTTGCCGTCTGATACGTACGCATAGGTGCGGGCAACGTAAACGTTGCGTGCATCTGAGAGTGGGACTCTTGCCGATTCAACCAGCTTCGGTTCGTCCAGCCGCGTTACGTCGAGGACCTTCAATCCGTCGTGATCCGTAACAAACGCATAGCGGAACTGCACGGCGATGCCAGTCGGACCATTCAGTAGGGGTTTGCCGATTTCCGCAGTAATCTTCGGATGCAATGGATCATCGAGGTTGACGACCTCAAGGCCGCGATCACACAGAATATATGCATAAACTCCAGCAATCGTGATTCGCCGAGCACCGTTCAGCTTGCCTTCAGGATTAAACGTGAGCGCGCGATGGATGAAGTTGTTGGCCGGATTGCCGTCGAGCAGCGTCCCGACACCGGGAAAATCTTTTTTCTCCTTCAGCCCGTTGCCGATGACGATGAGTCCCTCATATTGGTCCGTCCCATAAAGGAACCCGTACAGCAGGTGGATTTTCTGCTCCTCATTTTCGGGATCTTGCGTGCGTAAAGGATCTACGCCCAGTGTGGTTGGGCTGGCGATGGCCGTCGCATACTTGCTCTTCACGTAAAACTTCTGCCCAAACGGAGAGACCGGAGCAGTGACGATCTTCTCGGAAAAGTCTTTGTTGTCAATTTGGGCGACATCGTAAATGCGATAACCGCCTTTGCCGAGAGCGGCGTACAAGTACTCGCCGCGAAGCTGCACGTCGAGAACTTCTTCTCCTCCCAACTTCGCGCGCACCGGATGCTCATCGATATCGTCCAATACGCGCTTGTGTTTCACGAACTCTTCATAGTCGCGAGGATAGGAGACTTTTTGGAAATCGCTGCCGTAGATTGCCGGGGGCTCATCGTGCTCCGCTACGGCGACTGCGTTAAATCCATCGCCGCCGGTCGCTACATAGATGTAGCGGCCCATGAAGTTCAGGAAGTTGGTTCCTTGAACAAGCACCTGCGCCATCCAGGCGTTGTTGTCTTTCTGCTGCGAGATGTGGCAGTCGGTGCACTGCTTTGTCTCTTTCGCGCGGACCGTGTGGGGCACATATGGACTGAATGCTTGTCCGCTGAAGCCAGAGGCAGAGACGGTCTGCTGTTGGTAATAGAGCCAATCCCGCTGAGCGTTTTGCGAGCTTACGACCACTGCACATGCTGAACGCACTGGGGAAACGCGATTTCCAGTAACCGTGCCGTCGATTCCCAGCATGTACACGTCATCGCGCAGGACCATAAAGTCATAATTCGTGTAATTGCGCGTCAGCAGGCCCTCGTTGTGCAGCATGGGCATGCGCTGATTGGCAGTCATCCCGAGATGGCAGCCAAAACAACTTGTTGTCCATGACGTGTGGCAGCTTTGGCAACTCATGCGCGTGGATGAGTGCGCCAGCTTGGTGAGATCGTTCTGGTCCATCACCACGCCCCAGGTGACGCCGTCCTTCTGAATGGTTTTTGCCAGTCGCGATTTCTCGCTATAGTGCGGGTTGCCGGGAGTGATGCTGTCGATGACCTGCACGACCTCCCATTCGATCTTCGGATCCATGATGGACCGCTGATAGAGACGATCCCCACGCCAATAAAACTGCTTCTCTCTGAATGGCGTGTTCTTGAGTGCCAGGTTAATGCCGTGTTCAGGCGCAGCGGGACCATCAGCGATGAGCGAAGCTCGCGCCGTTACGTCGCCGTGGCAGGATTCGCAGCGTACGACGATGGCATTGCGACTTTCGCCATAAAGGTTGCCGTTGCCGTGTGCATCCTGCTCGAAATGACAGTCGGCGCATTGCATCCCTTTTTCCAGATGGATGTCGGCAAGATGTACGGCCTTCTTGAACTTGTCAGCGTCCTTCCATTCGATGATGTGGTCATCTGCGTCGAGCAGATTTCCCTCGCGGTCGTGCTTGTAGACAGCCCGGAAAATCCAGCCGTGGCTATGGAAGTCGGCAAACTGAGTTTTGTCGAGCTGCTTGTTGAACTCAGGCGTCCCAACCTGGCTGAGGAAACTCACATCCCGCCATTTGCCGCGATCGGTGGCGCCCTCAGGATCGCGGACCTGCGCTACGTACGCTTCCTTAGCAGATGGATCGTGCTGCCTCGGCGGATACATCTTGTCGCCGTTGATCTCGTTGTCCCACCATGTGTAGCCGTAATAGGTGGTGACCATGTTCGTGCCGGGGTGCATGTGGCAGACCATGCATTGGCTCGAGGGTATGGCGAGCGTGAACACGTGCTGAAGAGGATGGCCGGGTTCATTTTTGGGAATCGTCGGGTCTGCCTGTTGTGAGAACCCCTGATTGCCATAAACCGCGTACTTGCCTGAGTGGGCCGGGTCACGGTCGTTGGCGTAAATAACGTGGCAGCCGCTGCAGCCGCTCTGACGATAGTCGCCCGGCTCGTCATTTGTACCCGGAAATGAGAGCAGAGGATCGAAGAGGCGCGTCTTCTGCAGCCCAAGAAACACGGGATCGGTACGCAGCTCCGTGCCAAAGCCTCGGGTGGAGAGCTTGACGTCGGGATGTCCGGGATCTTCTTCCGAAATGGGATTGCCGATTTCGCCTTTCTCCTGACCTCCGCGCTCGAAGACGCGGAGCACGTTGCCAGGCTCGGAGATCTCCCAGCGCTCGAGCGGATCAAGGAAGGGAAGTATGCCTTTCTTCTTTGTCTCTTCTGCTGTCGGGGGAGGCCACGTGATCAGCCGCTGCGGCTGGCCGTCGCGCGAGTAACTCTCGCCGAAGCGGGCATTCTTCATGGGATAGCCGCCATTGTTGTAGAGAGCGGCCTCCCACAGCATGGCGCCGTGGGTCATCATGCTGGTGCGCACCTGATGAACTTCCTCGGAGTGACAGCCGGCGCGCCCGCACGTCTCCGATGAGATGCGGTTGTCACCTGGATTCACGAACTTGATCCATTCGGCGCTTTCTTTGAGCCAGCGCGCCCCGAAGTTTGCACGAAGGGGATTGGCCGACGAACGCTCATCCTCGCGGTAACGAGCGCGGACGTGCGCTTTGTATTTGTTGGCGGTGTATTCTGCCGAGTCCTTCGAGGCGGAGTTCATCACAGATGCGTCGCCGCCATGGCAGTCGGTGCAGCCGAGGCGCACTGTCCCGGGCTCGTGCATAGTCTGGCTGTCAACCGTCGTATGACAGCTCATGCATCCGCGCGTCTTGGCATCTGCCTCTTCCTGCGTCTGGCGGATTAGCAGCTGAGAGCCGCGGCGCTCCGTGCGCTCCGAGATTGATTCGCTCTGATTGTTCGATTGAACCTGACCGGCTTGCTCTTGTTCGGCATTCGCGCGCACACGGAGTGGCGCGTCGAATACCAGGCCGGCCGCTAGGGCGAACGAGCCGATTCGGAAGAGCGATCTTCTCACTCGAAGACTGGTTAAGTACATTTTTCGCAGAATATCCGCTCACCGATTCGCTAATGCGAATGGGTGATGACGAGTCAGCTGACTGCATGTCTCAAAATACAAACTTCACCAGCGCGAACGAACTCACCAGCGTCTTGCCTGTGTACACGTCGCGAAGCCCTCGCGCCGGAGTGAGGCCCGTGATGCCGCCTTCGAGCACGATGTTCTCCGACAATGGCGGACGATAAATGAACCCGGTTCCGTAATCGCCGCCTATGCCCTTATGAATGTGATTCTGAAAAAGCACGAGTTCAAGTGGTTCGGTGTGCACGAACTGCAGGTAATTAAAGTTGACTACCCAGCGCATCTTCGGCGTGATGTCGAAGTCTGCGCCGACGTTATACACGTAGGCCCCGGGATTCACATAGTTCGCCTGACCTTCATTCTTGCTGGCACGCAAGTCCGGGAAGAGCGCATTGTCCGACTTGAGTCCAATCAGCGTGCTGGTCAGGCGGATGCCCTCGCGGTTCCAGAAGCTGAAGTCACCACCGGCAAAGCTTTGCGATTCGTCGATCGAATCGAAGCCACGGGCAATTCCGTCACGCGGATGCTTGTCGCCTGACGCATAAAAGAACGAAGTGCGCAGGCGCAGCCAGTCTTTGTCCAGCGAGAGCTCCAGCGCAGCCAGTTGCGCGTTGATGTCCACGCGATCGCATTTTCCGAAACCTGCTGGACAGGGTGTGACATTGCGCCGGGAGGCGACCTGATTGTCCGTGTCGTAACCGAGTACCTGATAGAAGGCGTGCGAGACGTTGATGCGCTTGATGTGTCCGTTGCTCGCCCAGCCGACGTAGTGCGATCGGATGCCATGCGGCGCGACCACGCCGATCGGTTCAGGTCGCGTGATCACTCCGTTGTTGTTGTAGTAGATCGTCGGGTCGTCTTTGTCGAAGTGATAGCTGAACTCAGTGGTATAGCCCTTGAAAAAAAAGTCCTGAATAAAGAAGTTGGCGATTGCCACCTGCTGATGGCGGTCATTGAAGGTATTCAGACCGCTGTTGGTGTCTTTCTCCAGATGGTAGAAGTAGGCAAGGTTGTACTCATAGCGATCCGAACGCAGGTTGCCGAAGATGCGCAACCCGGGCTGCTCTTCTGAATAGATGAAGCCGCGGAAATCGCTTTGGAACTGCTGAATGCCGGCACGAACGGAAATGAAATCGTAGTTGGGGCTGAGGTCGTGAATCTTATATTCGACAAATGCCTGCTGCAGTCCCACGTGATCGTCAAAGCGATTCGTCCCGCGCTGGGGATTGATGTTGACGATGCCGCGCTCCTGCGTCGCCAGATAGTTCACATCAAACGCAGGGGTGAATACGACTCGCCAGTCTTTCGGACGGAAGCCGGCGTCGCCATGATAAAGCTCGCCGGTAAACCGAAAGAGCTGACTTAAAAACAACTGCCCGCCTTTGCCAAAAAACGTGAACTCCCCAGGATTCCGCGCCGCTACCAGGCTTGGGGTAGGCAAGCGCCGGCCGTCGAGGGCAGTGACCGCACTACCGGTGAAAGAGAAAAAGGTTTGTTTTCCGAAAATCGGATAGTCGCCCTTCAACTTGTTGCGGTTGAACGGGTCCCACCAGTGGCCGCTGGTGTAGTCGTACTCTCCTCCGACGTTATAGCGTCGGTAAGAATTCAGCGGATCGTGCGGATCGCCTCCGGTCACGTCCCACCGGTAGGTTCTTTTCTCGAAGTTCTCGTTCTCCGTAGGAGGAGTAGCGGGAGTGGTCACGGTCTGCTCCGGCATCGCCGTTTCATTAGGGCGCCGGCGCAGTTCGCGATACGGCTGCTCATCAGCTTCCGTAGCAGCCGGTGGAATCGCTCCGGCTAGAGGCCGGTCGAGCGGACCAGTGGCTGCAGCTTTATTCTCCGTTGCGCGCAGCTTAATCTCGATGCTCAAGACCTCGCTTGAGCCAAGCTGAATGCTTTCGCGAGTGAAGTCGGCGAATCCCTCGCGCCGCAAATCCAGACTGTAGGCGCCTGAATTCAGATCGCTGATGCGAAAAACTCCATCACCGTTTGTCGTCGCGTCGTGAGACTTGCCTTCGGCGTCTCGCAGCACAACGCGGGTGCCCGCTAAACCGCGGCCGTCTTCATTGGTGACCAGTCCTTCGATGGAGCTGGTGGTAATCACCCGCTGATGAGGCAGACGACGTTGCGGACCGGGCGTGATGGTCTCATTCGTTTGCGGTTTATTCTGATTTTGCGCGTTTGGCAATTGCGGCGACACCATTCCGTTCGTACTCTCGTCGTTGGAAGAGACGGATTGGGCTCGCGAAGGCATCGCGCCGATCGTCAGGCATAACCCGACCGCGGCGGCACCGCGCAAAACTTTCCAGCCAATCGCCAAGCTGACCCTCGCGGTTTAAAACACTTAAGTAATTAACAAACCCGCTGCAAATTTCGTCAGCAGGCTACGTTGCGACCGTTAGTTGGGCAACCGCAGACCAGTTAAATATCGAAACACGGCTCTGGGGGAATTCTGGAGTCCGTCTTTGGTATCACATTGGGGGCGGAGCTTCAAGCGGCAGGGCAGTGACACTTCTGGGTGAAGAACGTGCCGGCTGACACGCTGGATTGAGTAGGCAGGATGATTTCCACTACAAATCGTGCGGGAAAGCCAGCGGGGCCCGTACGACCCAACGACGACAATGATCCTCGATCGCTTCCAACTCAATACCCTGGTCGCAAAGGTCAGACTCAGTTCAATTAGGATCGTATAAGGAGCTCACTCATGTCTGAAGGGCAGCGCATGGCGGAGTTATACCGCAGCATTTACGAAGGCGATAGGCAAGGTGAAGCGTGGCACGGTCCGGCCCTGAAGCCGCTCTTGAAGAATGTAACTGCGGACCAAGCCGCGCAACCGCCCAAAGTAGGAAGTCATTCCATCCTGCAGCTCGTTCTGCACATGGCCTACTGGGAAGAGGTGATGCTGCGGCGCTTCAACGGCGAAGACGTCATTGCGCCGCTCAATTCGCCCGACGACTGGCCTTCGAACCGCAAAGTCACAGCCGAAGAATGGCAAGCCGCGCTGCGTCGGCTCGACTCATCGCATCACGCCATGCGGGCTGCCATTGCAAACTGCCCGGATGAGAAGCTTGATCAAATCGTGCCCGGGAAAAATCACAACTTCTACGCCGTTCTACACGGAATCATTCATCACTGCGTCTATCACAGCGCGCAAGCCGCAATCTTGAAAAGATCGTTGGCCTAAGCAGCGGCAATATCTATAGGTTCCGCCCGTTCCTCTGTGACGCCGGTCACAACCCCCAGTGAGATCGCTCACTGGCGTCTGTTCTTTCTCTTGTCACAATGCAGGTGGGTCGAACAAAGTCCCGCGACGGTGGAGGCACGTCATGAGCAACACAGCATTTGCGGAGGCTGAGGAGCAATTTGTGATAACGGAAGCCGCGCCTGAGGCCGTTGCGGAAGAACGCCCAGAGCGAATTGCGGCGATGAACTTGCACATGTTCGTTGATTGCCTAGTCGAGCCGGATACCTCCGATCGTAAGCGAAAGCGCTGGACTACCTTTACCTCGCTCACGGTGCAATGTCTCATGCTCGGGGTGGCCATCCTCATTCCACTGATGTTCACCGAGGTGTTGCCTACTCAACAGCTCGTCACCTTCCTTGTTGCGCCGCCGCCGCCTCCGCCACCACCTCCGCCTGCAGTCGTGGCCTCTGCTCCAATAAGGCACATACTTACCGAAGTCGTCAGTGGACGGCTGACTGCACCGACAAAGATTCCCGATAAGATCAAGATGATCAAAGAAGACGAAGCTCCGCCTGCAATTGGTTTCGGCGTGGTTGGAGGCGTGGTGGGCGGAACGTCAGGCGGACAACTGGGCGGCGTGATAGGTGGAATCATTGCCTCCACCAATTCTCATCCAACGGTGCTTGCGTCTGGGCCTGCGCCGGCGAAGCGACTGCGAATATCACAAGGGGTGGCTCAAGGCCGGTTGATCAATCGGGTCGTGCCGGAATATCCCACGATCGCCAAGCTCGGCCGCATCCAGGGCACAGTCCAACTCAGCGCGTGGATTGGCAGAGATGGGAGCGTTGAGAGACTGACTGTGTTGAGCGGAAATCCACTCCTAGTAACTGCGGCCATTGATGCCGTAAAACAATGGCGATATAAACCGTTCTTGCTGAACGGCGAGCCCATTGAGGTGGAGTCCACGATCGAGGTCAACTTCTCCTTCAACGGAAACGGCAGCTAAGCCAAGCCCTCGCAGAATGACAGCAATCAAGTGCTCAACCTTCGTAGCCCCACGAATCGGCCGTTTTTCCACAAGCTTGGGTTCTCATTAACAATGCGCTGTAATAATGCGCTGTTGCATACGTCTTCATTGCGGAATGAAAAATCAGCGGGAGGGCGGCCATGATTCTTCTGCTCTGGGCATTCATATGCATCGTGCTCGGTTCGGACAGCGGGTCCGCGATACTCGCTACTGTTGTCTTCCTCGGCGGGATCGCAGGCTCCGAAATCGGATTGAAGGTCGCCAGTAAGATCTCCACACTTTTCAAGTTTTCGGTCGCCAACTAAAGTCCTGCCTTTCGACAGGCGTTTCTGCACAAACCCAATCCCGAAATGGAAGATCCTTTGCCGCCGAGTGCCGCGCGGGCAACAGGGCTATAGTTCTGTGCATGATTCCGTCGAAAAGAACTCGCTTAGGGGAGCTCTGCTCTCTCGTCATCCTGGCGGTTGCGACAACCTCGCTCGTTGCTCAAAGCCCGGCGTTCAATCCGAGCAAACTTCCGGTTGTTGCCACCATCGATGAACGCTTCCAGTCCTACAACATCGAGATGGTGGAGGTGACCGGCGGCCGGTTTTGGAAGCCATACGGCAGTTCTTCAACCAGCGCGGACGCCGCAAACCAGTCGAAGCCATCAGCCGGTACTCCGACCGGGCTTAATGCCGACCTTTTTCAATATCGTCCACCCATCGATCTTGCCAACCGACGCCTGCGAAAACTCGCCACTGCGCTCGGCCCCGCGTACGTTCGTGTAAGCGGCAGCTGGGCCAATAACGTCTATTTCCACGATTCAGACGCTCCTCCTCCAGCCAACGCACCTTCCGGCTTCGGAGCTGTACTCACGCGGCCTGAGTGGAAGAGCGTGATTTACTTCGCTCATGACGCCAACGCAGACATCGTCACCTCCTTCGCGATCAGCAGTGGAACGCGAGACGCGAACGGAGTCTGGACGACTGAGCAAGCCGGCAAAATCCTCGCGTACACGAAGTCAACCAGGGGACACATTGCTGCCATTGAATTCATGAATGAGCCGAATCTGCCAGGATTCGGCAGCGCGCCCAAGGGATACGACGCCAAGGCCTACGCACGCGACCTCGCGATCTTCGAACCATTTCTGAAACAGAACTCGCCAGGCACCCTTCTGCTTGGTCCTGGATCGACGGCGGAGGGTGCCCACAACCAGCCACCGGCCATTCCCGGAATCCTCACGACGGAGGATTTGATGACAGCTATAGGCCCGGCCTTCGACATCTTTGACTACCATCTCTACGCCGCTGTTTCCCAGCGTTGTGCGAACAGGAGCCCGGAGCGGCAGATCACAGCGGGAGATGCGCTCTCCGCGGACTGGCTTTCGCGCCCCCAAGCTATAAATACGTTCTACTCCAATCTTCGCGATCGTTTCGAACCGGGCACGCCAATTTGGATCACCGAGACGGCGGATACCGCATGCGGCGGTAATCCCTGGGCCTCAACTTTCCGCGATACATTTCGCTATGTAGTGGAACATGCGGAGCTCGCGCGAGCTGGCGTAAAGGTAGTCATGCATAACACTCTGGCCGCGAGTGATTATGGACTTCTTGACCAGAAGACGTTCCAACCGCGTCCCAACTACTGGGGCGCGCTCCTTTGGCGCACTCTCATGGGCACCACGGTACTGGATCCGCAGCTGCCGAAAACAGAGAACGTCTATACCTACGCGCACTGCATGCGCGAGCATCCAGGTGGAGTCGTCTTGTTGGTGGTGAATGCGGATCAAGAACGGCCGTATCACATCGAGTTGCCTCTGGCGGCCGAACGGTACACACTGAGCGCGACCACGCTTGATCAGACAGGAGTAAAGCTTGACGGCTCGCAGCTCGCCTTAGGCAATCACGACGAGATCCCGCAACTAAAAGGCAAGGCAATACACAAAGGTCCCATCGGCTTCGAGTCTAAGACGATCACTTTCCTGGCGATACCTGACGCAAACAATGCAGCCTGCCGCTGATTGGTTTTGCTCGACTTCGAGGTTCTCAATTCTGAGCAGCTGGAGTTGGCGGAATGCAGGTCGTCGTCATGCCAAGTGGACTTCTGATTGAGTGGCCTTCGACTTCGCTATAGTCCCAAACGGCGGATCTCCGTAATTGCGAAATGATTTCCAGGCAGTGTCCTGCCTGCGCACTACGTTGGAATTTCCATTGCTCAAGCAAGCTGTAGGCCTGATCGCCAATCTCGACGTTCGGATCTGCCATGGCTGAAGCGAGTAGCTGGCGAATAGCGCTGTCATCCGCGGACCCGCCATCGCTTGCGGCACGGAAGATGATTGGTTCCATCCATAACAGTGCCTCGTATCGCTCGGTTGCGTTTTTGCTCTGGAGAAGCTCGCTAGTGCGAACGACCAGAGCTTGCCTACAGGTTGGCGAAGCGCTGCATTTGCCGTAATCGGTGAGCCGATGCGCCGCAACATCACGAATCCATGGAATCGGCTCATTCAGGGCGGCAATGAAAGGGTCGAGGTTCGAATTACCAGTGGCTGCATCAATAGCAAGGAAATGCTGAACCTGCGCTAGCAGCTCTCCTTGCCCGGGCACGCTCAAATCGATAGCGCCAGGCACGTAGGCGTGATTTCCAAAGTCGCCGTAAGTGTGGAGGTTGTAGCCGATGATGTAATGTCCTCCGAGCTCTGGCTTTTTGCGATCAAGGGCGGTTGGTCGCTGGCTGTTGAAGATTATGTACACTCCTTCTCGAACTGGCCTCCACAGTGATTCCGTTTCGATCTCCTTCTTCTCCGAACTACCGCGCAGGAACTGTTCGATCTCAAGACTAACGCTGAGATTCGCGCCTTTCTGCTGTCGCGAAATGGCGGTGACTCTCGCCACGGCGATCAGATTGTTCGGATCCAACAATGCACCGGCCAAGTCAGGCCAAGCAAATTGATCATGATCTTTAAAAATTTCCTTCTGGGCATTGGCCCGAGACAGTTGGATTGCCTGGACTTCTGCTTCCGGCATCGAGGGGAGGACCTTCCATGTTAAGAGAGGTTCCTGAGCTCCGATAAAAACAGGACCGAAGAAAACAGCAAGCAGAGTGATAACTTTTGCGCGCGACATCATTCCCACTCTTACATTCAGAGTACTAGCTTTCGGATTCGCGATGCCTCTGCGGGCCGCCGCAGCTTCGTCCCAGGGTGGTATGCTTTTTGGTTTCCACTTCCCTCCAGGAGATTGACTGTGAAGAGCTACAAAGCAGTTGGCCTCATTGTTGCACTCTGTTTTGGGCTGACGTTGAGCGCGGTGGCGCAGGGCGGAGGACAGTCGTCATCCGAACCTCCAACCATCGCTTCGGTACTGAACCGGCAGTTGGGCAGCATTGAACGCGAGGTCATGGGCGCCGCCGAAGCCATTCCGGAGGACAAGTACGACTTTTCCCCAGCCACGGCAAACATTCCCGGCGACTTCAAGACTCCCAACCCGGTGCGCACGATGAGCGAGCAGTTCAAGCACATCGGAGACGCTCTCGAATCCTATTCGGCCTCTGTGCTGGGGCAGAAGCACGAAGGTTCGTCAGACGAAAACGGTCCCAAGAACGTCAAAACGAAGGCCGAAGTGATCAGCTTCCTGAAAGCGGAATTTGCCAAGGCTCACAGTGCTATCGACACCATCAACCAGCAAAACGTGGTTGAACCAATCGCCACGTCTTCGGGGAAGGGCAAGACCACTCGCTTGTCCGGAGCGATAAGCATGATCGGCCACACCAATAATCACTACGGACAGATCATCGAGTATTTGCGTATGAATGGCATGGTGCCCCCGGAGAGTCAGCCCCGGAAGTAAGATCCTGAAGTGCCGGTTTGGTAACTGTTATTTCCGATTCTCTTCCGCTAACTCTCCTCTTTTCTTGCCGTCAGAATGAGGGGAAGGGAACTGGAGCGGCTTGGCAACCGTAACAAATCTTTGGGAGACGAGGCTCTTCTGGCCCGGCTCGAACCTCCTCCTAACCACTCCCCTCGAGGGCAGATGCTGTCATTAAGCAGTAAAGCGTCCGGTATTGCGCAGTCCGAGATTCGCGTCATGTCCATCGAGTGCGACAGGGTGCGGGGCATCAATTTGGCGCAAGGGATTTGCGACACCGAAGTGCCTGAACCGGTACAGCGGGCGGCGATCAACGCGATCCGCAGCGGAAGTAATTCTTATACGCGGCTCGATGGTATCGCTACTCTCCGCCATGCGATTGCGCGCAAAATGCGCGACTTCAACCACGTGAACGTCGATCCGGATCGGGAAATCGTGGTGACCGCTGGATCCACCGGCGCCTTCTACTCCGCATGCATGGGCCTGCTCAACCCCGGCGACGAAGTGATTGTCTTTGAGCCGTACTACGGCTATCACGTGCACACACTTATGGCGCTCGATTGCGTGCCGGTGTACGTGACCATGCATCCGCCGAAATGGATCTTCAGTCGCGAGCAGTTTGAGCACGCAATTACTCCGCGGACCCGGGCCATTATCCTCAACACGCCGGCGAATCCATCCGGCAAAGTATTTAACCGCGAAGAGCTCGAGTTCGTAGCCGGACTGGCGATTCACCACGATCTCTTCGTGATCACCGATGAGATCTACGAATATTTTGTCTACGACGACAACCAGCACACCAGCCCAGCCTCGTTGCCGGACATGGCGGGACGCACAATTACCATTTCGGGATTTTCAAAGGCATACAGCATCACCGGCTGGCGCATTGGATATGCCGTTTGCGACCGGCGCTGGGCGCAGGCTATTGGCTACTTTCACGATCTTGCTTATATCTGCGCGCCTTCGCCATTCCAGCACGGAGCTACGGCCGGACTAGAGGAGCTCGCGCCTGACTTCTATCAGTCACTGGCGGCCGAATACTGTGCCAAGCGCGACCTACTCTGTACCACTTTGGAACAAGCTGGGTTACCTCCATCCTGGCCACAAGGATCGTATTACGTCCTCGCCGACGCTTCGGGTCTTCCAGGACAGAACAGCAAGGAGAAAGCCATGTACCTCCTGGCCCAGGCAGGAGTCGCCGCTGTTCCCGGCGAGGCTTTCTTCAACGGAGGCGGGCGCAATCTGCTGCGCTTCTGCTTCGCCAAAAAAGAGACCGACCTTGAAGAAGCGTGCCGTCGGCTGAGCAGGCTGGAGATCTCTGCTCCAACGGCCGGCAGCCGCTGCTAGCCAGACCTGCTTAAGCTACTGGCTGCTTCCGTGGTTTTCGTGCAGCAGCGTCGGATTGCGCGGGAACTTGAAATAGGGAAGGCGGACGTTGTCGATCTGGATCTGATCAGCACGCTTCGCTGGATCAGGGAGGAAATTGGCCGCCGCCTGTGCGGTGTCGAAGTCGTCCTGATCGACGCCATCGCCGCTCACTCCAAAGCCGCCCACCATCACGCCGTTCTTGTACAAAGGCGTGCTTCCGGGAAAGAAAACAATTCCGTTCTGGAACTGACTGGGAGGCTGATGTCCGTTGGTGCAAGGATGGGCCGTGTCGTAAAGGTACAGATTGAAGAACGGACCGGGCGGATTTGCGTCGATTCCCGGCGGAAAGAACGGCTGGGAGCCGAAGCTGATGGTGCGGTTGGAGACAGCCGTTCCGGGAGGCACGCCTGGCATGTCCTGTGCGTCCACCGACGCGCTGGAGAAATAGATTACGTTGCGGGCTTTTGCAACCGCCACGTCGGCCGAGAAGATCGTCGCGTCGGGCATGCGATAGAAAGCCAGCAGGTCTCCATTCAGGTCCGAAACCGCGAAGGCGAAACGTGCGGGCGAACCGCTGGGCAAGCGAATCACTGCGCGTTCAGTGTTGGCGACGCTGATCGCGGTATTCACAATTGAGTTCACGTCATCCAGCGTCAAGCCGCCAGTGCCGGCTCTTCGTGTAATGAGGTCACCGTCAGGAGCGGGCCCTGGACTGGGTAGCGGACCAACAACGAATGCACCGTTGGCTGTCCCGGTGGTGATCCCAGCAGGCGCAACCTGGTTTTGCACGAAGGGCAAAGCGATACCGCCGATGATCACAACTCCCGGTGGCGCCGGATTGGGAACGAGACCGGTCCCGGCGATGCCATTAAAGGCGGCATATTCGTTCACATCGTTGGTCGAACCGGCCACTCCCACTCCACCAGCTAGATGGCCGTTCTTGAATATTGGTACTCCGCCTCCGTTCGCTGCGTTGGGATCTGAATCAAAGACATCGGCCTTGCCGGTGACGATCCCAGTTCCGGTTGTGCTTCCGTCGATGGAGCGCGACTGTGGCAATGCCTGGCCAGGCAGGTAATTGCTGGTGAGAAAGCAGCCGCGGTTGGTGTTCTCAATGCCGTAGAGGTCCGCGTTAGGAACGTTGGTGATTCCAGGAGGGAAGTGAACCCCGCTGATGTACCGAACCGTACGCGAGGAGAGCGGCGCCTGATCATTCGAAAAGAACGAAGCGGTGCGAGCCAACCCAACCGCGAGCTCCTCCGTGTTTACGGCCTGGCTAAAGTTGCCGATCGAAGTGGCCGGTGTCCCCGGTTTCACATAAACGGCGAGAATATTTCCCTGACGGTTCGTTACTGCCACAGCAACGGGAACGTTCACCGATGCAGCGGCAGCCTGAGCCACAGCTTGCACATCGGCCGTCGTGAGTTGATTCACATTCGTCTGCAGACCTGGCGGAGGTGCGCCCGGCGGATTTGGTGTTGTGCCCCCGCAGGCGAGGAAATACAACAGAAGCAGGGAAGTACCGGCCGCGGCGAGTATGCGCTGGTTCATGTCTGCGCTGGGGGTTCGGAAAGTGTAGCCAGTGTATTGGCAATCGACAAGAGGCGGGATTGCGATCGGATTTTTATGGTCCTGTGATTCTCATCATTTACCATCGCTGACCATGAACAAACGTCTGCTTCGGATCGCACTCATGCTGTGTACGCTGTTCATCGGATTTCGGATGGTTCGCGCATACCAGGAGCGCAGCGGACGTGTCTCGCTGCCCAGCAGCAAACTGCTGCTGCAGTCCGTTCCTGGCAATCCGCAGCGCACGAACAGTTTTCCCGCCGCGATGGCCCTCTCGCCGGACGGCAAGTTTGCCGCGTTGCTCAACGACGGCTACGGCACGTTCGAGTCGCAGTACGAACAGTCAATCGCGATCCTGGATCTTGCCAGCAATACACTCAGCGACTTTCCGGACACTCGATTCCAGCGCAGAGCCAGGCAGACATATTTCTACGGGTTGACGTTCAACGGAGACGGCTCCAAGCTCTTTGCGAGCGTTGGATCGATCACGGACCCAACAGGCACAGAGTCCGGCGACACGGGTGACGGCATCGCCGTTTATGACTTCGAGAACGGCAAGGTCCGACCAGCTGACTTTATCGCCTTTCCGCCTTCCACCCGACCGGCGCAACCTAAGCGTCCTCCGGAAGACCCTTCTATGGAGCCTGAACCAGTTCAGAAGACAACCGTACGCTTTCCCGCGGGACTTAGCCTTTTCAAGCGCGAGGGGCGGGAGATGTTGCTGGTCGCCGACAATCTGTCCGATGTTGCGGAGATCGTCGATCCTAGTTCCAAAAAGGTTACTCAGACGATCGATCTGGCTGTTTATCCGGTCGTGCCCGGCTCTTATCCGCTCGCTACCTGCGTGACCAAAGACGGAAACACAGGATATGTGAGTCTGTGGAACGCATCGCGCGTTGCCGAAATGGATCTCGCGGCCGGCAAACTGCGCCGCATGATCGAACTTCACACGCCAAAATCGAATGTCGCACCCGGCTCGCATCCGACCGCCTTATTGCTGAGTCCGGATGAAAGTAAGCTCTACGTCGCGCTTGCGAACACGGATGAGGTAGCGGTAATTCCGCGTCCAAGCGGCGAACCGTTCTACCTGAGCACCAAGCTGCCTGGACAACAGTATGGCGGAAGCTTCCCCATTGCACTTGCCCAGACTGCCGATGGCCGACATTTGTTTGTTGCCAACGCCAGCTCTGATGCTATTGCGGTCTTCAATCGCATCGCCCCGAACGTAACTGCTCAGGGATTTGTCCCCACGGAGTGGTATCCAACCGCTGTCGGCGTCAGCAACGGGGAACTCCTTATCGCAACCGGAAAGGGAAGGGGAACCGGACCCAATCCGGGATTCAAGGGCAGTTCCACCGCTCCCGGACAGAACTATTACATCGCTTCACTGGTGTATGGCTCCATCGCGCGGATTGCCCTCGAAGATATCGACGGGAATCTGACCGCCTGGACGGAGCAAGTGATGGCGAGCAATCTCATGCGCGGCAATTCCGATCGGATTTCGTTTTCCTCGGGAAAGAACGAAATCAAACATGTGATCTACGTAATCAAGGAAAATCGAACCTACGACCAAATCCTTGGGGACCTTGGCGTCGGTAACGGCGATCCTTCCATCACCATGTACGGCGAACAGATCACCCCTAATGAACACAAGCTGGCCCGGCAGTTCGGCGTGCTCGACAATTTCTATGATAGCGGCGAGGTTTCCGGCGACGGACATCAATGGTCAAATGCCGCTATCAGCAGTGACTACAACGAACAGACGTGGGAGATCGCCTATCGCGGCAAGGAGCGCTCGTACGATTTTGGCGGGATCGTTGACGATCGTTATCCGGTGCGGGAGCATATTCCCGACGCGGATGATCCCGGAACGGGATTCCTATGGGGCGATCTGCAGAAGAATGGACTCACTTATCGCGACTACGGGGAGTTCATCTCCACGGAATTTTGTGATCAAAATATTACGAATGAAATGCCGCAAATGGGAACGCCGCTCATGGCCGGTCCGAAATGTGGTCGTAATGCAGTGGCTCAAGGCGAGCCCCTGCCCGATTACCTTGGCCAGCCCCACGGCGCGAAGAGTCCATGGCCGTGGCGGATCCCGCTCATAGGCAGGAGTGTAGCCACGAAGCCCGAACTGGAAGGGCACTTCGATCCTCGTTACCCCACTTTCAATTTGACCTTCCCCGATCAACTTCGCGCCGACGAGTTCCTCAACGAGTTCTCCCAATTTGTGGCCAGGTCTAAAGCTGGAGCGGCCGCTCTGCCGCAGTTCATCCTGCTTTATCTGCCGGACGACCATACTTCGGGAACGAAGCCGGGAGTCGCCACTCCATCGGCGGCGGTCGCCGACAACGATCTTGCTTTAGGCCGCGTGGTTGATGCAGTCTCGCATAGCCCATTTTGGAACAACACGGCCATCTTCGTCCTCGAAGACGATGCGCAGAACGGCGCAGATCACGTAGACGCTCATCGCAGCACGGCTTTGGTAATCAGCCGATTCTCACCGCGGCAGCCGGAGGGCAAGCCGTTTGTCGATCACACCTTCTACACAACAGTAAACACCGTGCGGACGATGGAAGCTTTACTCGGCCTACCCCCGATGAACAATAACGACGCGCATGCTGCAGTAATGGCTCCGTTATTTTCCGGCGCAGGCACTCAAGCCGCTTTTGCCGCCGACACTCGGAACCGTGACAACGGTCTGATCTATAAGATCAATCCACCTAAAGGGCCCGATGCGAAGCAGTCTTCCCGGCTCGACTTCAGTCATCCAGATGCTGCCGACGCCGGCATTCTGAATGCAATTTTGTGGCGCGAGCGATTTGGGAACAGACCATTGCCGAAAGCTCCTGGAGCAGAGTTTCGCTGATCGGCTAACTTGGCCAGTAGCGAATAAGTTGAGTACGCAAAGCCAAGAATGCGAAGCCTTGCTCTGCGCTTTCGCAGGGAATGTCATAGATTGCTGGTGACATTGCATGAAGAAGCTGGCGTAAGCAGCCAGCGCTAGTATGTAGAATAAAAAACATATAACGGAGGACCTAATTCATGTACCCAGAACTTATGGTTTTGCCGATGCGCGAAGAGCTGACTCGTCTCGGCATCAGGGAGACAAGAACGGCCGAAGACGTAGACCAGGCCTTAAGGCATCCAGGCACGACGATGGTAGTGGTGAACTCAATGTGTGGATGTGCCGCAGGGAAGATGCGTCCGGCAGTACGCGCGGCGCTGCAAAATGAAGTCAAGCCCGACCAAAGCATCACCGTCTTCGCCGGCCAGGACCGCGAAGCTACTGAAAAAGCTCGTGGCTACTTCACCGGATTTCCGCCATCTTCCCCTTCGATCGGAATTCTGCGCAATGGCGAGCTCGTTTACATGATGCAGCGCTCCGATATTGAAACCAATGATCCTCGCAGCATCGCCTTGAAGCTGGCGCAGGCGTTCAATCAATTTTGTGCGAAGGCTCAAGTGTAGTCAGTCGCGGCCATGTTCCCGCCCCGAGAGACATTAGGGGCTTCTGCCATGGCCAATAGACTGCTGCAACAGTTTTAGAATCCTCGCGGCCGCTGTGCCGCTACTCCGAAGCTGCGTTCCAAAGCCAGACCTGCGCGCGCAAGCGTTCCTTCCTCGAATAGTCTTCCAATCAGCGTCACAGGATGCGGGACGCGTCGCGGCGGAGAAAACTTCGGCAGTGGATTTTTGGGGTCTGGCGCCCAATCGCTGCGTGCCTCCGAAACCTCCACGAATCCGGCACGCAAAGTCAACGACGGATGTCCTGTGAAGTTCGTAATCGTGAGCGTTTCATCCCGCAGTGAAGGTACGAGCAACAGGTCTACTTGATTGAAGATTCGAGCCATTTCGCCAGCCACTATGCGGCGGAAGCGATCGGTCTGCACGAAATCGACTGCTGACAAGAATCGCGATTGGCGAAACGTGTTCGGCCAGGCGTCGGGGACCTGCATGCGGAGCTGATCGACTTGTCCGCTCAACGTGAGTTCCTCAAATGCAGCGGCTGCTTCCGCAAAGAGGATCACGTTCAGGCAGTCATACGGCCAGCTGGGCAGCGATACTTCGACCAGCGTCATGCCGACTTTTCGTATTGTGTCCAGCGCGGCTCGATCGACGTCCGTTGCGGGGGCTTCCTTCATGTACTGCGGAATGTAGCCGACGCGAAGGCTGGTTACGGATGCGTTCACGTCATATTCCAGCTTGCTCGGCACGCTGCAGAGGTCGCCGGCATCGGGTCCCGAAATGGCACGGAGCACCAGCATCGTGTCCTCAACACTGCGCGCCATCGGTCCCAGTTTATCGAGCGACCAACAAAGTGTCATCGCGCCCGTACGCGGAACGCGTCCATAGGTGGGACGCAGTCCAGTGATGCCGCAGCGTGCGCTGGGCGAGACAATGCTTCCTTCAGTCTCGCTTCCAATGGAGAAGCCTACGAGTCCCGCTGCCGTGGCAGCGCCGGGCCCGGCGCTTGAACCCGACGAACCTTCTTCGAGCAGCCATGGATTCATCGTTTGGCCACCGAACCAAACATCGTTCAACGCCAGCGCGCCCAGACTGAGCTTTGCAATCAACACGGCGCCAGCGTCGTTTAGGCGCCTGGTCACCGCAGCGTCGTCGCTCGGCACTCGATTGCGGAACGGTTCTGCTCCATACGTGGTGGGAATGCCGGCAGTATCGAGCAAGTCTTTCGCGCCCCAGGGAACTCCATGCAGCGGACCGCGATAGTTCCCGCCCGCGATCTCCTGATCGGCCTTCCGCGCCTGCTCGACTGCATGTTCCTCAGTAAGCGTGATCACGCAGTGCAGCTTTGAGTCGAAACGCTTCAACCGCTCGATATAGATTTGCGTCAATCTCTCTGAGGTGATTTGCCTGGACTCGATCCAGCGCGCCAGATGGCTTACTGAAGCGAAAGCAATATCGGCATCATTGCCGGGCAGCGTTCCCGGATCGGGTCTACTCCAGATGAACTCGTCACGGAGCGAAGGATGCCGCATGCCGGGCAACATCGGGTTCCAGAGCGAATAAGGCGCGACATCTGGACCAATGCTGACTTTGTGCTTGCCGGCCCGCCGCTCGTAGAGCGGAGCCATAGAGTTCCGCCAATTTCCGGCGGCTTCCATGCGATGCTCGGGCGTGAGCGCAACCTGCACAAGTTTCTCAGCCTCGAGAAACGTAGTTGATTCAACCGGCGGTCCAACTGGGGGCGCAGTTCCAAACGCCGGCGGTTCACCGGGAGGCGGCTCTTGCTGGCCAGTGGCAAAGGACGTGAGCGAAGTGACAAAACAACCTGCCGCCATGTTCACTAGAAACTGCCGACGCGAATGTGACATGCATTCTTCTCCGAATCGCGCATTATAGCGGCGTGGAATGTGCCTGAGTTCATCTCGCGGTACGACGACAATTAGTCCCAGCGGGTTCGCATAATCTTTCCGTAACTCGGAAACCTCGATTCAAAAGGAGTCGAGAGGTGTGCATATGAAAGCTATCGTGTACTACGAAGCTGGTTCGCTCAATGCTCTTCAATTCATCGAGACCGATAAACCGGCTCCCGCCGGCGACGAAGTGCTGGTTAAGATCCACTCGGCGTCGCTGAATCCGCTCGATTCACACATGCTCCTCGGCATGCCGCAGCTGCTGCGCAAATTAATAGCGCGTAAGTCGCCCAAAATGAAAGTACCGGGCGTTGACCTCGCCGGCGTTGTAGAAGCTGTGGGCAGCAGCGGTTGTGGCGTTCAGTCCAGGTGACGCGGTGTTCGGCGTTGGGAAAGGAACGCTCGCGGAATACGCATGCGCGCGCGAGTCGGCACTCTGCAGCAAACCTGACGGTGTAACGTTCGAAGAAGCAGCTTCTGCACCGGTGGCCGCAGTCACCGCGCTTCAAGGTCTGCGGGACCAGGGAGGCATTCACGCCGGCCAGAGTTTGTTGATCAATGGAGCGGCCGGCGGTGTAGGCACCTTCGCGGTCCAAATCGCAAAGATATATGCAGCACAGGTGACCGCGGTGTGCAGCACAAAAAACGTAGAACTGCTGCGATCGATAGGCGCGGACCGCGTGATCGACTACACGCAACAAGATTTCACCAGACTTGGCGAAAAATACGATCTCATTTTTGATCTTGTGCTCAATCACTCCCTCCTGGAATTCAGACGCGCATTGAAGCCGCATGGAAAATATGTGAGCGCGGGCGCCCTGGGTGGGTCTATCCCGGGATTCTTGACTGGATTTTTTCGTGGACCGCTACTGTCGAAATTCGTCACCCAGCGCTTTGTGACATTTATTGCCAAGATAAAAGCAACGGACCTTGCTTACCTTGGAGAACTGATGACATCAGGTCGCGTTCGGCCTGTAATCGAGAATCGCTATCCGCTTTCTGACGGGCGCCGCGGGATCGAGCTCGTTGCCGCCCGCCATGTTCGTGGAAAAGTGTTAATAAACGTCGTTCCAGGCAGTCAGGACTAACAAGAAGCTCGTGTTCCTGCTTTCGCCTGCACGGGCGGAACTGCGGAACGGGCTATCACGTATCTGGCAATAGGCACCCGACAAGCGCAGGTACACCTGGAGAGACCAATGTCCAAGCTCGTGCGCGTCTGTTTTTTTGTAATCGGCTTATTGCTGACCATGCAACATTCGTTCGCCGAAGAAGGTGTGCGCGGCCGACTCGTGGATACATCATGGCTCGCCAGGAACCTGAAAAGTTCCGATCTCGTCCTCCTCGACGCCTCGCCTGAGACATACGGTAAGGGCCATATCCCCGGAGCGCAGAGCGTCAACATCTATGACTTGTTTGCGTATGGCTTCGGCGGAATCTCCGACTCCAAGATCGAAGAGGATTTCCGCTCGTGGGGGGTCGGGCCGGAGAAGAAAATTGTCATGTACGATTCCGGCGGCCAGGAACTTGCCACCCGCCTGTTTTTCGATCTCGATTACCATGGCGTTCCAGAACAGAACCTATTCATTCTCGATGGCGGCCTGTCCAAGTGGAAGAAAGAAGCATTACCGCTGAGTACAGAACGGGTGCCTTCTCCTAAGAATGGCACATTCAAGCTTACGAAATTAAACGAAGACCTGCGTGGCGGACTTCCCGAAGTGCTCGACGCCACCGGCGACACTACCCACAACGCCCTGCTCGAAGGCTTAGGTCCAGACTGGCACTACGGGCAAATCGCCCCGTTTAGCAAAGCCGGTCATATCCCGACAGGAATTCTGACGCCGGTTGGAGATTTTTACAATGCGGACAAGACCTTCAAGTCTCCCAAAGAAATCCGGCAGATGCTCACATTTCTCGGCGTGAAGGAGGAACAGCAGATCTATACATACTGCGGCGGAGGAGTGGCGGCGACGGTTCCTTATTTCGCAGCCAAGTACGTAGCCGGATATCCCAAAGTGAAGCTCTATCCCGAATCGGAACTCGGCTGGCTTAACGACGAAAGAGGACTTCCGTACTGGACGTACGATGAGCCGTACCTGATGCGCGAGACCAACTGGCTGCAGTTCTGGAGCAGCCAGATGATTCGCAGTTTCTTAGGGGCTCCGGTGAGCGTGGTCGATCTCCGGCCGCAAGCCGAGTTCAACCAGGGACACATTCCATACTCGCTCAACATTTCGAGTGAAGTTTTCCGAGCTAATGTGACTACTCCGGAAAAGTTGGCCGAGATACTCGGGCCGGCCGGTGTACACGCATCCGATGAAGCCGTGGTTGTTTCCGGCGCTGGACTCACAAAAGACTCCGCTCTCGCCTACGTCATGCTGGAAAATCTCGGCCAGAAAAAAGTCTCAATGTTCATGGACTCGATGGACACATGGACCAAACGCGGACAGCATCTGGTGAAAGACCCGACTGTAGTGGGACCAAAGAAAGCTCCGCACGACCCTGCTATTGTGCCCATCTCCTATCCGAGCAATGCCGGAACGGACGTGCTGATTAACAGTCCCCGCGCAGGCCAGGATCCGTATCCGGTGGTGTTCGTTGCATCGGGCAAAGAACTTGCAGCGAAGTCTCAGAATGGGAAAACGGTGCATGTGAACTATGCCGATCTCTTGAACGCCGACGGCACGCCCAAAGCGGCCAAGGACATCTGGACTGCTCTCGAGAAAGCCGGGGTTCCGCGCTATGCCCAGCTGATCTGCGTGTCAGACGATCCCGGCGAGGCAGCGGTGAACTATTTCATTCTGAAACTCATGGGATTTCGCGACGTGAAGGTGCTGGTCAGTTAGAAAGCCGCAATAGGCAATAAGCGATAGGCAATAGGCGAATTCATGGCTGGCTAAAAGATGTTCAGAAGGCCGAACCTAAACGACTATTGTCTATTGCCGACCGCCAACCGCCAAGTTGCTTAGTGCCTATCGCCTATCGCTTATTGCCTATCGCTTATTGCCTTTGCCTAACTCGCTCGCGCCGACTTTTCTTTTTGCGGGCGCACATCAAGACCAAAATCCCGTTGCACCCGGTCGTACCATGCAGCGTCGTCCAAAGCTCCCCAACTCGCCCATTCTTCATCATTCATCGAGTCACGCCATGCGAGGAAAGGCTCGGCTGTCGGCCCGACGGGGTGGCGAAGTTTCAGTCGCGGATAGCAGATAGGTAAGTAGTAGCGAGGCCCAAAGGCTGCAGATTCGAGGCCACCGCTTAGCTTACTGGCAATTGCGTCTGGGTTACTCGCCCAGATATTCAAGTTCGACCGTGGTGCAGTCATCCGATGGCGGGGCGCCCTGGGCAAAATCGCTGACGGCGGCGAACAGATCCTGACCGGCAAGGACCGTGGACTCCAGGCGCTCGTCTCCGAAGAACTCGCCTTCATTATTTTGAGCTTCATTCACTCCGTCGCTTACCAGCACGATGCGATCGCCGGGCTTCAACACGAAGTTGTAAGTTTCAAATTCCGCCGTTGGAATAAGACCAAGCGGTAGATTGCCCTCGCTCGGCCGCAGAATCTGGCGATCAGCAACGCGCACTGCTGGGACGTGTCCACAATTCAGGAATTCGCATTCCCCGTTGGGCATTACTTTCAGCACGTTGCAGGTTGCATACTTTTCGCCGAGCTTCTTCACGCAAAGGAACCTGTTGACGGCGGATGCGATCTCCGCAAGCGGCACGTGAGAGACCAGCTGCGAGTAAATCATGCCCTGGAGAATCGAAGCGAGAATCGCCGCCGAGACTCCCTTGCCGCAGATGTCGGCAAGAACCAGATACAGGTTTCCATCGGCAAGAACCGCGTCATAAAAATCCCCACCGATCTCCTGGCAGGGCAAACTTCGGGCCCGCAGGCGCGCGAAATGCACCTCAGGAATTACGACGGTCATTAGCCGCTGCTGAATGGTGGCGGCGATGGCAAGCTCTTTTTGGTACAGCCTTGCGTTCTGCTCAGACTGTGCCAGTTGCGCAGTCTCGATCAGCGCCGCGGCTTCGGTTGCGACCGTATTCAAAATGTCGCGGCTGAGACTGGAAAGCCCGCGTGAAGCCAAACGGCTATCGAGATACAGCACGCCATTGATCGCGCGCTGGGCTTCGGGGCTTTGCGACTGCTGCTGCCCTTGCGCGATATTGCTGCGGAACAGAGGCATGCAGATCACCGTCCGCAGATCGTGGGCAACGATGCTCTGCCGCGCAGCCAGGTCGGAGTGACTCGCCGTGTCGGTGATGATCACACGCGACGCCGAAGTCATGGCGTCTTTGAGGATGGAGTGCGAGATGGTGCTGTCATCTCTTAGTTCATCGCCGAGCGAATTCCGGCCCACAGCGAGTTGGAGCTCGCTGTCCTTCTGCACAAGAAAAACAAAACCACGTTCAGCGCCGGTGATACGCAGAGTGGCTTCGACCAGTGTGACCAGTACGTCGTCCAGCGCGCCGCGGCTATTCAGCTTGCGCGCTACTTCAAGAAAGAAGGCCAGCTTTTCGAGGTCCGAAGCTTCCTTTTCAACCTGGAGGCCAGAGATCTGGCTGAGGAGCTCGCGGGCGGCGCTGCTGGCCGGAGCCCCTGTACCCCACTGGAAAATTGCGAAGCTGCGATCGTTGCTGCTGCCAAACTGCAGTCGGTCGTTATTGCTGAGCTTGTGCCGTTTGACCGGAGCGCCATTTACGAATGTCCCATGCTTGCTTCCGAGGTCGAGGAGATAATATTCGCCGCCCATCTGGACGATCTCGGCATGATCGCGCGAGGCCATCGGGTCGGTGATGACAAGGTTCTTTTCTGCGCGCCGTCCGATGGTAAAAGGGAAGTGGTTGAGCGGGAGCGCCTGCTGCTTGTCGCCTTCGATGCGCAACAGCACAGGGACCTCCTGAGGACCTCCAACCATCGTGTTGTGGACTGACGATAACTGAGTAGCCATGGGAGTACTGGGTGCCCATAAGCGTAGCACTCTTTCGGGTGCGCGTAGCTGCTGGCTGCCACGACCAGCTACCGGCTAGGGGCGCAGAAACAGAGAGCCTGGGGGCCAACTCCTGGCAGCCGGCAGCGAGCAGCTGGTCGGGACTAGTTGTCGCCGTTACAATCGGCGAGTTCATTATGGCCAAGCGGGTAATCGTCTCCTGGAGCGGCGGCAAGGATAGCGCCTGGACACTCCATGTCTTGCGGCAGCAGCCGCAGAGGTATTCGGTAACCGGGTTACTGACGACGATCAACCAGGAATTCAACCGGATTGCCATGCATGGCGTACGCCGCGAGCTGCTCGAGGCGCAGGCAGCAGCCGCCGGATTACCGCTCTGGGTGGTGCCTCTCCCATTTCCCTACGCGAACGAACACTACGAACGCCGGATTGGGAACGCATTGCACTTCATCCGCAATCTCGGGATCGAGGCGCTTGCCTTCGGCGACCTGTATTTACAGGACGTGCGCGATTACAGGGAAAAACAGTTTGCCAACTACGGCCTTGAGCTGCTCTTCCCAATTTGGGGCATCCCCACAGACGCTCTGGCCCAGGACATGCTACGAGGAGGACTGAAGGCGCGACTCAGCTGCATCGATCCGCGAGTTCTTTCGCCTGAATTCGCCGGGCGAGACTATGACAGCCGCTTGCTCCGCGATTTGCCGCCGGGAACTGATCCATGCGCCGAGAAAGGGGAGTTCCACACCTTCGTCTATGCCGGGCCAATGTTCCGGCAAGCGATCTCTGTCGTCAATGGGGAAATCGTGGAGCGCGACGGCTTCGTGTACGCCGACCTGCTCCCTGTTGCAGGTACCGGTTCTCAGCCGCAACTTGGATAGCGCCGGTCCAGCCGCTAGACTCCAGACCCGCACTTCTAGCGCAGAAGATCTTCGAGTTCGATTGACTGATCGGTCTTCTCGTCTCGGTACTTCACGAGGACCGGCGTATACAGCGACAATCCCCACTCCTTGCCCATGCCTCGAGTAACTGCGCGCGAGCCGGGCACGACGACCGCATTTTCGGGAATCTCTAGTGGACGATCACCGGAAGAGCGAAGCACCTGGCCGCGTACCAGGTCATAGACCGGCGTAGAGCGGGTGAGCATAGTGCCTGCTCCAAGCACTGCACGGCTGTGGACTAGTGTCCCTTCGTAAACACCACAATTGCCACCTACCAAGACATCGTCTTCGATGATGACAGGCGAAGCGTTCACTGGTTCGAGCACGCCGCCGATTTGTGCTGCGGCGCTCAGGTGCACGCGCTTCCCGATTTGGGCGCAGGATCCCACTAAGGCATGAGAATCGACCATCGTGCACTCATCTACATAAGCGCCGGCGTTGATGAACATCGGCGGCATGCAGATGACCGTCGGCGCGACGTAGGCTCCTGTGCGAATAGATGAGCCACCGGGGACAATCCGAACCTTATCGTTGGCTTCGAAGTGGCGGGGAGGGTAGGTTCCTTTATCGACAAACGAAAGGACCCCGCCGTGCCACTCGCGCAAAGTCCCAATGCGGAATCCGACGAGAATTCCTTGCTTCACCCAGGAATTTACCTGCCAGCGCCCGTCGATCTTCTCTGCCGCTCGAATCTCGCCATGAGTGAGCGCTTCGCGAAAACGCTCGAAGGTCGCGTGTGCAAGAGGCACTTCATTTGCACGCGCGCCTGCTTCGTAAAGCCGCTCGATTTCCTCGCGCAAACTTGCGATCACCGGTGAGGTATGGGACATTTGCTGTTGGAGTATAAATCGAAAAACGCGGCCGCATTTTGCGGCAAGGCTCGCTTGTACATGGAATCATCACTGCTTCCGCTTCTTGGGCGTACGCTTGTGATCGTTGCCCATCCTGACGACGAGTCCATCTCCTGCGGCGGTGTGCTGCAGCGGATGAGAGAGCCGTGCGTCGTCTTTGCGACCGACGGCGCGCCGGAAGATGAATACTTCTGGCGCAGATACGGTACACGCGAGTGCTATGCCGCGTTGCGCGAAGAGGAAGCACGAGCGGCGCTGGGTGAGGTTGGGGTGCCCGACGTCGAGTTTCTTGCCCGGCAGGCCGAACTGCCTTTAGTCGACCAGCGTCTCTATGCCGCGTTGCCGCCTGCATTCTCTGCTTTGGCGAGGCTCATCGAGAAGCGGCAGCCGGAGTGCCTATTGACACTGGCTTACGAAGGGGGTCATCCCGACCACGACGCTGTCAGTTTTCTTTCGGCTCAGCTTGGCCGCGCGTTCTCTCTCCCGGTTTGGGAAGCCCCGCTTTACCATCGCAGCACCACAGGCGAAGGTGTCTATCAGCAGTTTGTGGAAGAAGGGGACGAAGTGATAGAGCACAACGTGATAGGTGACGAGTTGCAGGCCAAGGTGCGAATGCTGGGCTGCTACAAATCGCAGTTCAATGCGCTACCGTCGTTTTCGACGGAGCGCGAACGCTTTCGTCCGCAAGCCGCCTATGATTACAGCCAGCGTCCTCATTCGGGAAACCTCAATTACGAGATATGGCAATGGCGGATGAAACCAGAGGAAGTGTGTGCCGCGTTTGTCGATTTTGAAAGGTCGACTGCTCCGTTACAGAAATGACTGCAGGCCAATGGGACGCGAACCGCAAGCTGCGCATCTTGTACGTTGCTTACTCGCTGTTGCCAGTTTCGGAAAACAGCGCCGGCGGGGCAGAGCAAGTTCTCTGGACGCTGGAGCGAGAGATTCACGCTCG
>JAFAUE010000198.1 GCA_019243475.1 Acidobacteriota bacterium
GCGTAATACTCCGCGGCGGTGTTGTCCTGCGTGATTGGACCGCCGGACGACTGCTCGGTGCGCTTGTCGTTGCGCGTGAGATCGGGGCTGATCTCGGTCCAGTGATATCCGCGGTCGCTTGTCTTCAGCACCAGCTGCGCTCCGTAATAAATGGTGTTGGGATCGCGTGGAGAAATCACGATCGGGGCCGTCCATTGGAAGCGGTACTTGAGGTCCGCATCGCCGTGTCCCATTGGGTTGATGGGCCACGGATTCATCTCACGCTCCGTGCCCAGGTCCTTGTTGAACTCGGTAATGCTGCCGCCGTAGGAGCCGGCATACACAAAATTAGGATCGCGAGGATTGGGGGCGATCCATCCACTCTCGCCGCCGCCGACGGGGTTCCAGTCGGTCCGATCGATCCCAAAATGGTTCGTGGCGCTGGCGATGCCTACGCTGGTGTTGTCCTGCTGCGAACCGTAGATGTGATACGGGAATTGGTTATCGACAATCACGTGGTAGAACTGCGCCGTGGGCTGATTGTCCTGCGAAGTCCAGTGGAGTCCTCCGTCGGTGCTGATGTCTGCGCCGCCATCGTTGGAGTTGATCAGACGCTTCGGGTTGGTGGGATCGATCCACAGGCCGTGATTATCGCCGTGCGGCGTGGAAAGCTGCGTGAACGTTCTGCCTCCATCGATCGAGCGATACGTTCCCGTGTTGAGGATGTACACCACGTCGGAATTCTTCGGATCGGCGAAGACGTGCGTGTAGTACCAGGCGCGCTGACGGAATCGACGGTCTTCATTTACCACGCGCCAGTGCTCGCCGCCATCATCGGAACGATAAAGCCCTCCCTTGTCGGCTTCGATCAGCGCGTACACCCGGTTCGGCTCCGCTGAGACCGCTACGCCAATTCGGCCGAGCACGCCGCTGGGAAAGCCGTTGCCTTTAATTTGCGTCCAGGTGCTGCCGCCATCCACGGAACGATACAGCCCGCTGCCGGGACCGCCGCTGACCATTGAGTAAGGCGTGCGATACGCCTGCCACAGGGCGGCATAGAGAATGCTGGAGTTCGAAGGATCGAAGACAATGTCGATCGCGCCGGTCTGATCGTCCTTATAGAGAACCTTCTGCCAGGTCTTGCCGCCGTCGGTGGAACGAAAGACTCCGCGGTCGGCGTTGCGGCCGTAAGCATGTCCGAGTGCAGCGACAAACACGATATCGGGATTCTTAGGATCGACTGCGAGGCGGCCGATGTGGCGCGTATCTTCGAGTCCGATGAAGTGCCAGGTTTTGCCGGCGTCCGTGCTCTTGAACATCCCATTGCCCTGAAGGATGTTGTTGCGAATGCAGGCTTCACCTGTCCCGACGTAGACGACGTTTGGGTCCGATTGCGCAACGGCGATCGCGCCGATCGAAGAAAACTTCTCTTTGTCCGACATCGGCGTCCAACTGATGCCGCCGTCAGTCGTCTTCCACACGCCGCCGCCGACGCTGCCGAAGTAATAGGTGTCTGACTCCCCAACCACGCCTGTCACGGCCAGTGCGCGGCCTCCGCGATAGGGACCTACGAGACGCCATGTTAGCCCCTTGAAGAGAGGGTCCTCCTCATCTTTCTTGGTGGCATTTGAGGTTGAGGTGTTCGCCGCGCCGTCCGACGAGGTGCTGGACGCTTCGGGGGCGGGCTTTTTCTTGGAATTCTTCTGGGCAGACGCCAGGCAAGCGAACGTAATGAATATGCAGAAGAGCAGGCTCAGACGGCGCAGAGAAGCGTTCATTACAGGCTCCAACAGGTGGAATTAAGACCGAACATGCTAAGCCTTTGTATGGAAAAGGGAAAGGGCGCAGGTTTTGCGGGGCGGACTGGCTGCTCCCATTCGATCTTGCTTAATCGGAATCCTTTAGCCGCCGACTGGCGAGAAGCGGAAAACGCTCTTTTTCATCCGATTTTGTGCGACAGACGAGTACCCGCTCACGAGAATAAAATGCGAGAGTTCCCGAGCTGCAAGGACTCCGGATGGCATCGCTCACTGACACCTCTGCCGCCCTTCGTCTCGACCCCAGGATCCTGTTTCAGGGCTCCACGGAGAAAGTTCGCGTAGTTCTGTTGACCGATCCTCCAGGACGGGTGGAGGTCTCCGGCTCGGAAAGAACAAACATCTGCATTCACGTGGGCGCGCCGGTCCTGATGACCTGCCGCCACGGCGATGTTTCCCATACTGGAACTGCCATCCATGGAGATATCGACATTATTCCGCCCGGCCTGCCCGCGTCTTGGGAAATCCAGCAGCGCGACATGGCCCTGGTGGTAAGCCTCACGCCAGGGTTGGTCACGATGGCCGTCGAAGAACTAGAGGCCGATCCCGACCGCGTCGAGATTCGAAACATCTTCAAGGCCCGCGACGCGGGCATCGAGCACATTGCCTGGGCGCTAAAAAACGAAATGGAGAGCGGATATCCAGGTGGCTCGCTCTATCTCGATAGTTTGGCGACTGCTATGGCCGCGCAGATTGTAAGTCGTCATAGTTCGCTGCCCGTCCCCGCCGAGTCGCGTGCGGGCCTCTCCAGCCGCAAGCTGAAACAGTTGTTGTCCTACATCGAGGAGAATCTTGCCTCCGATCTCTCGTTGATCGCGATCGCCGAAGTCGCCGGGCTGAGCGTTTCGCATTGCAAGGTGCTCTTCCGCCGCGCTATGGGCGTACCCATTCACCAATACGTAATCCGCCGGCGAGTGGAACGCGCGGCCGCGCTGCTGCGCGAAGGCAACATGGCCGTCAGCGAGGTTGCGCTTGCCACCGGCTTCGCGCATCAGAGCCACTTGGCAGCGCATATCCGGCGGATGCTTGGAGTTACTCCGCGCGATTTGCAGCGGTGAACCCGACGCTTTTCCGTCCGAACCTGCTTGCATAGGTCCCATTTTGGGCGACAGCGTGCTGCCTCTCCGCCATGCTGGTGAGTGTTCGTTGTAGCTGGGCGCGCTTCGCACCGCGCAGGGGTGCAGGCGCGCTCATGCTGCTTTGTAAGGACAATGAATAAAGACATCCCATTGCGGCGTGAGAACACTCTCCGGGCAGTGTTCTGGGGAGGGCTTTTATGCGGAGTGCTCGACATTGCATACGCCCTTGCTCTGTATGGGATGCTCGGCATTCGTCCAGTCAGGCTCCTGCAAGGCATTGCCAGCGGCATTATGGGGCCTTCAGCGTTCACCCGCGGCCTGAGCACCGCTGCCTATGGCTTGCTGCTGCACTTCGTAATCGCTTTCGGAGCCTTCGCGGCCGGCAGCGGCGCTAACGTCAACCCATCCCCATCTTTAGAGCAATCGAGCGTCTGCCCTTCCGGCGGTCCGAAAAGAGCCGTATATAATCGCCTCGATGTCACGTATACAAGCATTTACATCCGGACTCCTATTCTCAGCTTTTGTGATCGGAGCTGCCGCGCAC
>JAFAUE010000403.1 GCA_019243475.1 Acidobacteriota bacterium
TCCCAAGTTCCTGCAAAAGAGAGTCAGTGTTGAGAGCGCGCCTTTAATAGCTGGTCGATAAGCTCCTCTAAATTTGTGAAGGTCTTTATGTGTGCGCGTCGGAGTATGCGTACAAGCCTCGTCATCGAACTGCTCTTGGAGTCGGAATCGTGCTCAGCGATTGTCTGAAGATATTCATAATCTTCGAGGTAAAGCCACAAAACAGTTCTGCGTTTTCGATTCATTCTAGAGGTGGGTTCATTTCTCCGGATGGCGTACTGGGTGCAATAACTGCAGAACCGCGAATGCTGCTTGCGCAAGCGACGAACTATATCGCGGGACACTGAGTCCATGCTTGCTGGGGGACGGCTGCACTCTTATTAGTGACGTATGTCTTTTATTTACGGACTGCGTGTTGTGATTGCAGTGCGGTTTAGGGGCTGGCAAACGCGCGTTGTGCCTCTGTGAGACGTCTGCATCCCTGCAGGTTGACTGTCGACATCAATTCCAACCTTCTGCAACTTTGTTTACCTATCGAACCGCTACAAGAATGCATATAGGCATCAACAGCCTCGTACGCAAAACAGTATCTTCCGCGAAATACAAAGAGATGCCGAGGCCGTTCACTCGGTGCCATCAGCCCGCGTCTCAGGTGCAGTTGTCCCTCCCATTCTGAAGTCTGTCCCCTAAGACCGATTTGGTACGTGCAAATTGCTCTGCTCATCGCAGTGCTCTGAAGTCAAAGCGCACCAATACGAGTTGCGAACTCAAATTCCTGAGGAGACATGATGCGACAACCAGCAGCCTTACTTCCGAGGTGTTCAGTCACATGCCCACGAGGTTCTCTTGCGGCCATTGCGAGGTTGACCGTTTGCCTGTTCCTTCTGCTCGCATTCGCCGTCACGGCATCGTATGCGCAGTCAACGGCGACCGGTACCATCGTAGGCACGGTGACGGACGCATCAGGTGCAGTGTTGCCCGAAGCCGAGGTCACAATCACCAACAAGTCCACAAACTCGAGTTCGAAAACGGTAAGCAACAATGCCGGTCATTACATTTTTGTGAATGTGGACCCGGGCAACTACGACATGAGAGTCACAAAACAAGGCTTTCAAACCGCGGTTGTGCAAGATCAGGTTGTAGCGGTAGGAAAGTCGCTCACCGAGGATGTAAAGCTCAGCGTAGGCTCGGTACAGCAGGAAATCACCGTCGAAACCACGGGCACGGAGCTGCAGACTATGAACGCCACCGTGGGAAATGACGTGCGGGGAACGCTACTCGAATCTCTACCGGCAGTGGGCCGCGACGTTAGCACGTTTGCCGTTCTCCAGCCGGGTGTCAGCCCTGATGGAAGCGTCGCGGGAACTCAGGTGGACCAGAGTACTTTCCAGCTGGACGGCGGCCAGAATAGCAGTGACATGGACGGCAGCCAGCAAGTTTATACGCCATCATTCGCCAACGATCCCTCAGGCGGGGTTGTGAAGAACCAGATTGGCGCTCCGCCGACCGGGGTGATGCCCACGCCCATCGACAGCGTAGAAGAGTTCAAAGTCAACACGGCTAATCAGACGGCTGATTTCAATTCGTCATCAGGGGCGCAGGTACAGGTGGTCACGAAGCGCGGCACAAACTCTGTGCATGGCACGGTTTACGAATACTACTTGGACAACAACTTTAATGCGAACACATGGGACAACAATCTTAGCGGTACTCCCTTGCCGTCATTTCACTACAGCCGGTTTGGAGCTGCGCTGGGTGGACCGGTAATTCCCAAAGAAATACTCGGCGGCAAGACATACTTGTTTGGAAATTATGAAGGATTCAGATGGCCGAATTCCGTTACGCAGGAAAGGGTAGTACCTACTGCTGCGATGGAAGCTGGAATCCTGACGGTCAATGGCACGCAATACGATCTGAAGACGCTCGATCCTCGAGGCATCGGAATCGATCCGGTAGTGCAGCAACTATGGACGAAATTTGAACCCAAACCGAATGACCCAACCTGCGGCGCGCTGCTTTCCAAGTACTGCGACACGGTAAACACTCAGGGTTTCAAGACAAATGTTGCGATTCCTCAGAAGTCGAACTTTGGAGTCGTGCGTCTGGATCATGACTTCGGTTCGCGAATGCACTTTAACTCCAGCTATCGTTATTACCATCTCACGCGAGCTACTGCGGATCAG
>JAFAUE010000181.1 GCA_019243475.1 Acidobacteriota bacterium
TGCCCGCGGGGAAAATCGTTGAGCAGCATGCGATTGAGTCTGCCGAGCACTTCGCCCGGGCCGAGGGAGCTGGGCGCTAGAAAGCGCACAATGGAACGCACCGCGCTCATCAGCAGCGCGGCGGGCATGCCTTTCCCGGAGACGTCGGCCAGCACGATGCCGACGCGTCCGTCGGCGAGCGGAATGTAGTCGTACCAGTCGCCGCCGACGGCGCCGGCCGAGACGCTCTCCGCTTCGAGTTCAAATTCGGGAATCTCGGGCGCGGTCTGCGGCAGCAGGCTTTGCTGGATGCGGCGCGCTTCATCCTGCTCCTGGTGGAGGCGCGCAATCTGCCGGCGCTGCTCGTCGATGCGCTGCGCATTGTCGATGGCGGCGGCGATGTGTCCGCAGAGCGCCTTCAGCAGCTCGATCTGCGCGCGCGGGAAGGCATCGACCTCGTGGTGCGAGGCGCTGAATACGCCGATGACCCGGCCGCCGGCGTGCAGCGGAATCAAAACTTCCGAGAGCGTGTGCGGCTCGCAGGAGCGGTAAAGCAGCTCCTGGCGGACGTCGGGAGCGTAGTAAGAGTGGCCGCTGGCCAGCACCTGGCCGGAGAGTCCTTCGGCGACGGAGAAACGTTCGCCTTTGCATGACTGCGTGCAGCCATGCACGGCGGCGAGATGGAATTGGTCGTCCTCAACCAGCAGAATGCTCGACTCGATACAGCCAAAATCCAGGGCGATGCGGTGCACGATGGTGTCGAGCAAATGGTCGAGATCGCGGATCGAGGCGATCTCCTGCGCGGCTTTCTGCAGAGAAAGCAGCGCGTCAACCTTGCGCTGTTGAAAGACCGCTGGTGGCGGAGCTGATGGGGGCCGAAGGGCTGTCGAGGCCATGAGAAAAAGCTCCTTAGCTTCTAGGGATCGGCTACCGGCTTCCGGCTATCGGCTATCGGCCGCCGGCGAAGAAACAAGCTGCGCAGCCCTACGCTGCGTAGTCGCCTGATGAACGAGGATTAGATTACCTGACGCGGTTCGGCGATTCGGAAAACCAGGGGAGGAAGGCAGGGCACAGGGGACAGGGAAAACGATTCCTCGCTCGCATTACGCGGCTTCGCCGCTTAGAAGAGTGCCACCTCACAGTGAAGGCTGGAATTGCCTGCTTTTTCCCTGATGCGATCGATAACCTCGGCGGAAATGCGCGTGTAAGTCTTGCGCTCTCCGGGCGTTGCAACCAAATTCCCGTGATTCCCTGAGGTATTCCCTCAGCCGGGGCAAAAAACCTCGATTTTGGCCGGAATTTGAAGAAATTGATCGAAGCAATGCAAAAATTCCCTCAGAAATTCCCTGAAGCAGGGAAAAGGAGGTTACAGGGGACAGGTCACAGGGGACAGGGAAGAGCTTAGAGGTGAGGGCCGACTGCCGAATGCTGACCACTGACTGCTGAATGCTGACCGCTGAATGCCGACCACTATTCCTGGTGGAGGCGGCGGGAGTTGAACCCGCGTCCGAAAATGTTACTGGCGAAGAGACTACATGCTTAGTCGCGTTCCCGCTCCCGTACTTCTACGGGAACTTTCGCAGCCGGAGCTCAGAACGGACAAGAAACCCAAGCCGCTAGTCCGATCATCTCGTCTTCGGCACTCGGACCGCGCGCCGAAGACCAGCCCGCTATGCGACGTCCTTCGGAGGCCCACGGGCACGGCCACCGAGAACGGCTACCTAATTAAATTAAGCAGCGTATGCCAGTGATTGGTTGGCAATTGTTGTTTTGCACTCGATTTCGGGTGTGTGCACCCCGGCATGCCTCTCAGCCGCAAGCATTCCCGTCGAAGCCGTGACGCCCCCAGAGAGTTGCTGGTTGAGCAGCACCTGTATAGATGCTGCAGAGATTTTAACGGATTCTTAGGAATGATGAATTCGGGAATCGTGAATTGGGCCAAATGGATGATTTCGTAATTGTGTAATTTCGTAATTTGTAATTGATGAAAAGCGAAACAGGCTCTCGTACGAAGTTGCGAAGTGCGAAAGTACACAATCTGAACCAAATCACCATTTCTGCAATCGATGGCCGCCGTTGCGCTTCTGCTAAGCTTTTTGAACGATGCCGGTGAAATCTATCCAGCTTGGCCAGGTTTGGCGGAACGACGAAAATGGATCGAATTACCTGGTTACAAAGCTGTACAACGAGGTCTTTAGCCAGTACGCGATCCTGCGCCAGGCGGACGCCAACGCCGCCAACTCCGATACGATCCGAGTAAAGGTTCAAAAGAACTCGGAGGGGCAAACACTGCCCGGATACACCTACACACAGGAAGCGCAGGACTTCTAATTGGTCGAAAGTCTAATCGCTAAGCTCGGATTGTTTGTCATCGCGGTCATTTCAGCCATGGGTTATGGCGGTGTGGTGCTGCTCATGGCGATTGAGTCGGCATGCATTCCGCTTCCCTCGGAAGTGATCATGCCGTTTTCCGGATATCTGGTTTATACCGGACAGTTCAAGCTCCTGCTGGTCGCGCTGATGGGCGCCATCGGGTGCAATCTCGGTTCCGAGGTGGCATATGAGATCGGCTATTACGGTGGGCGTCCACTGGTACAACGCTACGGCTCGTACGTCCTGCTCAGCGAGAACGAGCTGAACTGGGCCGACCGCTTCTTTTCCCGATTTGGAGACGTTACGGTTCTGATCAGCCGGCTGCTGCCGGTCGTCAGGACCTTTATTGCCTTGCCCGCCGGAATTGCCCGCATGCCGCGCGGTCGTTTTCATCTCTACACATTCGTCGGATCGTTCCCATGGTGCCTGGGACTGGCGTATTTGGGCATGAAAGCTGGAGAAAACTGGAAATATCTCGGTAAGTACTTTCACGAATTCGACAAGGTAATCGGCGCGGTCATTCTTCTCGCAGTCATCTGGTTCGTCTGGTCGAGATGGCAACACCGCGTGCGCGTGGCGAACTGAATATCGAGCCCTCCGTGCCAGTTCGTTTCGAGTTCGGTAGATCGCAGGACGTCGAAGCGTTGCTGCCGCTGATGCGGGACTTCTACGAATTTGAGCGTCTGCGGTTTGACGAATCTCTGCTGCGCACATTGCTCGCCGACCTGATTTCCGATGACAGCCTCGGCCGGCTGATTCTTTTCTTTTCCGAATCGGAACTGGTCGGCTATATGGTGCTCGGTTTCGGCTTCTCTCTTGAATTTCATGGCCGCGATTGTTTTATCGATGAGTTCTACGTGCGGCCGCAGTGGCGCTCCCAGGGAATCGGCGCAGCAGCAATAGATTTTGCCGTGAAGCTGTGTCGGACTTTAGGAATCGAGGCAGTGCATCTTGAGGCTGATTACGTGAACCTGCGCGGGCATGAGTTCTACAAGCGTCTCGCATTTAAGGACCATGAACGGCACCTTATGACGAGGTGGCTTTGACCAGGCAATTGGCGATAGGAGTCTGCTGCTCCGATCACAATCCCGCTTCAATTCTGGACCTCGGGTCGAGATAATCGCGGAGCGCGTCGCCGATAAAGTTGAACGACAGCACCGCGAGCATCACAGCGGCGGCAGGGAACAGTACGAGATGCGGAGCGTCGAATAGATGCGAGCGGCCGTCGTTGAGCATTGAACCCCAGCTTGCCGTTGGCGGCGGAATCCCCAGGCCGAGGAAGCTCATCGTCGCTTCGGCCAGCACTGCGCCGGCCATGCCAATCGCGGCCTGTACGATCACCGGCTGAATGATATTCGGCAGAATATGTCGCGTGACCACGCGCCAGTCGCTTGCTCCTAACGCGCGAGCTGCTTCGACGAACTCGCGTTCTCGAACCGCCAGCACCTGCGCGCGGACAAGCCGCGCATAGCCTACCCATCCGCCAATCGAGAGCGCCAGAATGAGATTGAAGATTCCCGGTCCCAGAAAAGCTACGAACGCGATTGCCAGCAGTATCCCCGGAAACGACAAGAACGCATTCATCACGACGACATTGAAGAAGCGATCGACCCCGCCGCCGTAATAGCCGGCAATCGATCCGAAGATTAAGCCCAACAGCAAAGAGCCGGCGACCACGCTTGTGCCCACGAGCATGGATATGCGCGCGCCGTAGATGATGCGGGAAAGGATGTCGCGTCCCAGTTCGTCGGTGCCGAGGAGATGTCCTCGCGACGGTGGTTCGAGCCGGGCTGCCAAGTTCAACTGCGCCGGATCGCGCGGTGATAACAATGGCGCGAAAAGCGCCAACACGATGAACACACACACAAGAACGATGCCCAGCGCGGCAAGCCGATTGCGG
>JAFAUE010000154.1 GCA_019243475.1 Acidobacteriota bacterium
AGGGAAGCTTGGAATAAATACGATGAATGGGTAGCAGACGAGAGGGTCTTCCTGCATGAGGAACCTCCCGGGATTGATTCTCATTTTCGCGCTGTGACTAACCAGAGTCAGCCGGCTCCCAAGGAATGGGCAGACGCTTATCTTGCCGCATTTGCGTCTGCCGCCAATCTGATTCTCGTCAGCTTCGATCGCGGCTTTCGGGGTCGAACGTCAAAATTTCATCTATTGTCCAATTGAATCGCTCCCCATCGCGCAAGTCTTAAGCTTAGGAATGCCGCACACGCATAGCTCACCGCCGCCGACAGCAATGTTGCGTTCAGACCGAAGTGCAGGGCCACAACCATAGCGAGCACCGATCCGAGGACGCTGGCGGATGCGTTCATGGCCCAGGCCCACTCCGTCAGGCTCTCTGAACCGGCGTTCTGATCCAGCAGCCTCAAACCAGTCGGAAAGGGCATTCCCATTATGAAACCAAGCGGCACGAGGAAGATGCCGCTGACAAGCAATTTGGCAGGGAATGGCAGGCCGATCAAAGACCTGAGCACAATTGGCAACAAAGCTACATAGGCAATGACAGCGATCACGATGATGGCCAGCAGTGCTCTCAGTCGCGCGCTTTCCGCCAGCCATTTGCGCGCGGCCAGACTGCCAGCGCCGCTGGCCAGCAGCATAAGGAAGATAACCACCGTAAGCGCGTAAGTTGGGTGTCCTAAGAACAGGACAAAGCGCTGAATGAGCGTGATCTCCACCAGAATGTAGCCCAGGCCGATGGCGATGAAGTAGCTCAGCGGCAAGATGCGAGGCTGGCTTGCGTGAGGCTTGATAGCCAACGGCAGAATGAGGAAGACGAACACGGCTGCAATCGAGATCAGCAGAACCATTCCCAAAATGACGATACCGAGGTTCACTCGCCAATCCATTCCGCCGCGAGTGCTGCGCAAGTCTGCCAGCGCCCGGCCGGTCTTTAGAGTGAAAAAGAAAAACGGAGAAGAGTCGAATACCGGAGCTACGTTGTAGCGATAGCTTGCGGCAAAAGCTCGCGGATCGTTGGCCTCGATAAGTTCGGTGAATGCATTCTGCGCATTGGGCGCGCCCGGTACGTAGAGGCTGACCAGCTTCGGATGCGCTGTTAGGTGATCCCGAATCCCGTGTATTTCCCCGGGCGTGAATGCTGATTTCTTTGCCAGTACGATCACCGGGCGGCCGTCCTGATCGAGCGGCCCGTCGGAGGCGACGATAAAGTTGTTCTCCGGACTACTGACTCCGAGTTCGTGCAGCGCCTCCATCGCCTGAGAGACGACGCGCACCGCCTCGCGCGGTTGGCGAAATTCCCAGCGAGTAATGGCGATCAGTCCGTCCGGCCGAAGATGATCGAAGTACTCGCGGAATGCTTCGACCGTATAGAGATTGTTTTCGCTTAACGCGTACGCCCCAGCCGCGGTCGATGCCCAGGTATCGACCAGCGTCATTTGCACGACGTCATACTTATCCCGACTGTTGCGGAGATATGAGCGGCCGTCTGCAACGTGGATATGTACTTCCGGCCGCTGGTAAAGGTGATATGCGTAGTCGGCATACTTATTCCGCATGATGGTGTCGGCGATCAGCGGATTGATTTCGATTCCCGTGACATTATGACTGCCGTTTGCCACTGCCCGGAGTACATCGACGCCGCCTCCGGGGCCGATGATGGCAAAGTCGCCACGTGGGCGAAGCACGTTGGCAAGCGACGGCGCGGCATTCATCAGGTCGGCTTTCCAGTTAAACGGAGAAGACTGCTTCCACGTTCCCGGATCGGAACCGGTCGCAACGTCGCGGTCCCAAAGCGCGGGATCGACGTTCATGATTGCGGTTGAAGCATCAGCGTCGATGACGATGTACTTGGCCAGCCCGACTTGGTCGACTTCCACACGGGACAGAGCGTTCCAGCGCGCGAATTGTACCCACGAAGCGTCACGGCGAAGACCTTTGGCGTAAATGATGTCGATTAGACGTCCGGAATGATTCGCAATGATGAGGACTACGAACGCCACCGCGATACCTGCGGGCATAAGCCGCTTGTCGCTGCTTTCCGCGAACGCTGCTGCCGCGACCGACATCAGCAGCGCGCCGCAGAGCACCGCGTTAGGTGCGCCCAAGAAGTTCAATATGGGAACGAGCAGCAGACAGGCGAGCGCTCCACCGATAAGATCGAATCCATACAGCCGAGCTATCTGCGCGGTCTCTCGGGCGAAGATGATCGAGAAGAGAAGACCAGTAATGAAGAAAGGGACGGCTGCGACCAGGTAAATAAGGGTAAGTTTTTCAAAATTCCGCAGCTCCAGGTTCAGCGAGACCGCGGAGTGAAGCACTATTTCCAGCACAAGCAGAATGAGAACGGCATTCGCGCTTAGCAGCCGTACGCCAAGCTGTCGGATGGTCCATTGCTCCAGCCGGGTGCGAAAAAGATGTGCGAATACCCCGCCTGCCCCCAGTCCCAGCAAAGCAACGGAAATTGCCAGAAAAGCAAAGTGATAGAAGAGGACGACGGAAAACAGGCGGGTTAGGGCCAACTCCAGCAATAGACTGGAGCAGGAGATGATGCCGATCGTCAGCGGAAGCTGGACCTGGACAGATCGGGAGTTAGTGCCGGTTGCTTCTTGGACAGCAACGGAGGAATCGGCCATCACGTGAATCTATCAAATCGGGTTATCGAGTGATCGGCTCAACGGGTTATCGGAAAGCAACAGCAACTTTCCCTGGAACGACACAGCGCTCGACTACGTAGATTCCAGTAGGAGGCGACGATGTTTAGCCTATTGGCAATAGTCTGCGGCGTGGCGCTGTATTTCTTGCCGGCCATCATCGCCCACCACCGACAGCATGTGAGCTCTGGCGCGATCTTCCTGATGAACTTGCTGTTGGGCTGGTCAATCATCGGCTGGATCGTCTGCTTCGCCTGGGCGTGCAGTGGAGACACTCGGCAAAAAGTGGTCATCCTTCCTCCAGCCTACCGTCGCTGAAACTCGGAGCCGGAGCTTGCATCCCGAGTCGCTGCATCTCGCTGTGATACAGGAAACATTTTTCCTTTGTGAACGCGGAAACGTTCGCCTCTCCAGCTGATTTCGTTGCCGGCAAAACTGCAGAGCCAGATGAGGGGAGCAAGCAAGTCTCGCAAGGGTAAAAGCCAGAGGTTTGGTACGAGTTGATTGTCCTGCAGCACTCGCCGCCCAATGAGAAGCGAAATTGCCACCCGCATCGCGACTGACGCCAGCAATATGGCCCACGACCACCACCGGGCCGGCTCAAGCAATGAGAGCAGAATTGCCCAGAGCAGGATGAACGTAAAAATCATTCCTGCATAGCCGCCTGGCCGGGAGGTTCGCATCGTTCGCGCCCAGCGCATTTGATGCTGCCAGAACTGCGCCAGCGAGTAAGGAGGAATGCTTGTTTCTACAATGGCATGGCTGAGCATGACTTTGAATCCTGCCTCTGCGATTCGCTCGCCGAGCTGATAGTCGTCGGCAAGATATTCCACGACGGATTCGAAGCCGCCAATTGCGTCCAACGCGGCTCGGCTCATTGCCAATGTCGATCCAAGTCCAAAGCGGAGTGTTCCCTCCAGGAATTTTGCAGTAAGCACTCCCGGCACGAAATCGGTGGAGATGCCGAGGGCTTCGAGCCGTGAGGCGATCGTTCCTGCCGCGTGCCCTCGGTATAGGCACGTCACCATGCCGGTTTTTTCGTCGCCAAAATGCGACATTGCCTCGCGTAGATAGTTTTGCGGGGCAGAGATGTCGCCATCATTCACCAGCAGATATGAATGGCGAGCTTCATGCAGAAGGTGAATCAGGTTGCTGACCTTACGGTTTGTGCCGAACACCTCGTTACAGGCCACAAGCCGGAGACTTAACTGCGGAAATTCTGCGATGAGCTTCCGAACCACGGAAACAGCCGGGTCGCCATAGTCGTTGACTCCGAAAACGATCTCGTATTGGGGATAGTCCTGCAGGCAATGGCTTCTTAGAGCTGGATAAGTGGAGCTATCTGCACCCTTCAGTGGTTTCAAAATGGAAACGGGAGGAGTGAAGCCGCTTATTTCCTGCGGTGCTCTGCTGACCAAATATCGGCGAGCGCTCCACAGCGCGATTGTCGAATATGCGATGCCCGCGAGGGAAAGACAGAAAAGCGCGATGTCAAGCAGTGTGTGGAGCATGAACGGTGGCAGCGCGTCGATTATCGCAGGTAACATTTCGCTTAGCTGCTATGGCCATCCCATCCATTGATGACGTGACGCGTTCCGGATTCCTTCTCGCGGGAGAGTGGATTCAAGCCGGCGAAAAAGTCGAGGTCCGTTCTCCATTCGACGATTCGCTGGTGGGGAAAACCTGGAATGCGGAGCGTCAGCATGTAGAACGCGCGATAGCCGCCGCAGTCTCGAGCTGTGCCGAGCTGCGCCAATTGGCTGCGTACCAGAGGAAAGACATTCTGCTAAAAGTCGCAGCGGCGATTCGAGAGCATGCGGCTACGTTCATCCGTCTGATGGCGCTGGAGGCGGGCAAACCGTTCAAGCCGGCAAAGGCAGAAGTCGATCGCGCTGTTCTCACCTTTACCACCGCCGCCGAGGAATCTGTAAGGATCGAGGGTGAATATCTTCCGCTCGATTTTATTCCGGGAACGGAAAAACGCTGGGGAATCGTGAAGCGGTTTCCCATAGGCCCAATTGCTGCCATCACCCCCTTCAATTTTCCTCTGAATCTCGTCGCCCACAAGCTGGCGCCGGCGATGGCAGTGGGTTGTCCGGTGGTCCTCAAGCCGGCGCCCCAGACGCCCTTTTGCGCTCTGCTGCTCGCACGGCTAATTCTTGAAAGCGCGTGGCCGCGCGCCGCACTCAGTGTTCTGCCGCTAAAGAACGACGATGCCGGGCAGCTTGTAACCGACGAGCGCATCAAGCTGCTCAGCTTTACCGGCAGCGCAGCCGTCGGCTGGGAGCTCAAAGGCAAAGCGGGCAAGAAGAAAGTAGTTCTGGAGCTCGGAGGCAATGCTGCGGTGATCGTGCATGAAGATGCCCATCTTGACGTGGCCGTGCCGCGTTGTGTAGCCGGTGCTTTTGGCTATGCCGGGCAAAGTTGCATTTCCGTGCAGCGCATTCTGGTTCACGCCAACATCTTTGACCAGTTCACGGCCCGCATGATGCAGGGAGCAGGGCAACTGCGAGTCGGTGATCCGCTGGACGAAAACATCGATGTAGGTCCCCTCATACGTGCCTCCGACGCGCAACGCGTCGAGGACTGGATTGCCGAGGCTGTTCGTGGCGGCGCCAAGTTGCTGTGCGGCGGCAAGGCGCGTGGGACTCTGTTTGAACCGACTTTGCTTTCAGGCACGAAGCCGGAGATGAAAGTGAATTGCGAAGAGATATTTGCCTCAGTAGCGACAATCGAGCCGTATTACGACTTCGACGACGCTCTGCAGCAGATCAACCAGTCACGCTTTGGACTTCAGAGCGGCCTGTTCACGCGTAATGCCGAGCTGATTTTCCGCGCGTTCGATCGGCTCGAGGTGGGCGGAGTGATCGTCAGTGACGTGCCAACCTTCCGCGTTGATCCAATGCCGTATGGCGGCGTGAAGGACTCGGGCCTTGGTCGAGAAGGAATTCGCTATTCGATGGAAGAAATGACAGAAAGAAAACTTCTCGTGATGCCTGGATTCTAAGGCTCCCGTCCCAAGCTCGCGAGCAGAGCGCATCAGAGAAAATTCCCGATGCCAAGGACGTGTGCCGGTGTATTGCCGCGCGAACCCGTGTTCTCCCCCGGGTATTTTCTTGAGCGAACACCCTTTCTTCTTGATCGCTGAGTTTCTCAGACAAAAATTTTCCGCTCTGCACTTTGCAGAAAATTCTTGCCTGTTATAATTCTCCGTTTTATTCGAGAGTCTTGCGACTGTTCAACGTTTAACCGGTGCACTCCTTACGGCCGATGTCAGTCGGTGCTGGCCACGTGCCCTTTACATAAGAGTCAGGACGCGTTTCGATGCCACAAGTTTTTAACCGAGGTGCCAACGGCCTTGCCCGTATGAGCCTCGTCATTCTTGGTCTGGTCGTCACCAGCCTGGCACTCACGCTCAACGAGCTGCAGCGCTCTCCTTATGTAACCAAACAGGGCGAGCGGCTGGAGCAGCCGGTCCCGTTCAGTCACCAGCATCATGTTGCCGGGCTTGGACTCGATTGCCGTTACTGCCATACCTCAGTGGAGAACTCCAGTTTTGCGGGCATTCCGCCGACCAAGACCTGCATGAACTGCCATTCCGAGATTTGGACGAACGCAGACATCCTCGAGCCGGTGCGCGCCAGCTATCGCAATAACACTCCGATCTGGTGGACCAAGCTGCACGATCTGCCCGACTACGTGTACTTCAATCATGAGATTCACGTGAACAAAGGCATCGGCTGTGCGTCGTGTCACGGGCCGGTGGACGAGATGCCGCTCACGTACGCTCACGCGAGCCTGCAGATGGAGTGGTGTCTGGACTGTCATCGCAATCCCGCGAAGAACATCCGCCCGCGAGGCGATCCGATTTACAACATCGGCTGGAAAGGTCCGAACGGGGAACATCCGGTTTACTGCGAAGACGGAACCGGCAACTGCTCCCTTACGGGACCCTATGATCAGCTCACGGGACAGAAGATGAAGAACGCTCGCGAGTTTGTGGACCAGATGTCGATGGGCAAGTATCTGGTGGCGCAGTATCACGTGCGCCCACCGAACGAGATTCAAAGCTGCGAGACATGCCACCGGTGAGTAGTCGGCACGCGGTCGATCGCTGAAAAGAGACATGGAGAACCACCCCGAAAATCTGGTGCAAATCAAGCCTTCTACGGCTTCGAGCAAGCCGAAGCTGACGCTCGCCGAAGCGCGGGAGCGGCTTTCTTCCGCCACCGGCAAGCGCTACTGGCGCAGCCTCGAAGAACTGGTGGATGAGCCCGGCTTTGAAGAGCTCCTCGAAAACGAATTTCCCGCTGGAGCCATTGAGTACCAGAACAGTGGAGTCTCGCGGCGCAACTTTCTGAAGCTGATGGGCGGATCTATGGCGCTGGCCGGCCTCACCGCGTGTACGCGCCAGCCCGACGAGCCGATCGTTCCTTACGTCCGCCAGCCGGAAGATCTCATTCCGGGAATTCCGAAGTTTTTTGCCACCACCATGCCGTTCCCGACTGGAGCGATGCCGCTCGTGGTTCGCAGCAACGAGTTTCGACCGACCAAGATCGAAGGCAATCCGCAGCACCCGGTTTCTCATGGCGCGACAGACGTATTCGCGCAGGCTTCGCTGCTCGATCTTTACGATCCGGACCGGTCGCAAAATTCCAGTTATCGGGGCGAGCCAAGGAACTGGAGCGACTTTCACGCGGCGGTCGATCAGTACAAAGTCAAAGCAGCGGCTTCCGGTGGGGCGGGACTGAGATTTCTCACAGAGACGGTCATCTCCCCCACACTGGCGTGGCAAATTCAAACCGTCCTCAAGAAATTTCCTTCAGCCAAGTGGTATCAGTGGGACCCGGTGAATCGCGGACCGGCGCGCGCGGCTTCGCAGACGCTTTTCGGACAGTACGCCGAACCGCTTTACAAATTCGACGCCGCCAACGTAGTTCTTTCTATGGACTCGGAATTTCTTTCCGGTGCGCAGTTCCCGGGCTTTGTCCGCTATTCGCATGACTTCGTCGCGCGTCGTAAGTTGGCCAATGATCAGCCGATGAATCGGCTGTACGTCGTGGAAAGCTTCCACACCACGACGGGTGCCCTGGCCGACAATCGCCTGCCTATGCGGGCGTCTGATATTCCTGCATTTGCTGCCGCGCTGTTGAGCATGCTGGGCGGGGGCGGCTCCGGTTCGCAAGGATTTACTGACGAGCAGCAGAAATTCCTTCAGGCACTCGCAAAAGATCTCAAAGCTAACGCCGGGGCGTCCATCGTCGTGCCCGGAGAGCAGCAATCTGCCGAACTTCACGTACTCGCTGCGCAAATCAACCAGGCGCTCGGCAATATTGGGAAGACAGTCGTTTACACCGATCCTTACGAGTTGGTTCCATCGGATCAGGATGCCGGCATGCGCGAACTCATCGCCGACATGAAGGCCGGCAAGGTGGACATGCTGGCCATCGTCGAAGGCAATCCAGTGTTTAACGCCCCGGTCGATCTCGACTTCGAAGGCTCGCTGGACAAGGTCGGCGCCTCGGTTCACCTTAGCTCGTATCGCAACGAAACCACGCGCGCTGCACAGTGGCATCTGCACGGTACGCACTACCTCGAGACGTGGAGCGACGCACGGGCCTACGACGGCACCTGCTCGCTGGTGCAGCCTCTGATTGCGCCGCTCTACGGCGGGCATAGCGCACATGAGCTTATCGCGCTCTTCTCCGACACGCCGGAGATGACGCCGTACGAAGCCGTTACTACCTACTGGCGCCAAAATGGGAAAGCATCGGGCGACTTCGACGCGAACTTCCGCAAGTGGCTGCACGACGACATCATTCCCAATACGACTTCGGCTACGCGCACGCCAAGTCCGCGTGGTGGGGCGCCGGCTATCAAGCCGCTCGATAAGAACGCCATCGAAGTCGTCTTCCGGCCCGATCCCAGCATCTACGATGGACGCTACGCCAACAATGCATGGCTGCAAGAGTGTCCCAAGCCGGTAATCCGCCTCGAGTGGGACAACGCGGCGATGATGAGCCTCAATACCGCAGCGAACCACGGATTCAACCAGGAAGACATCATCCAGATCACAGTCGATGGTCGCACGCTCGAAGCTCCGGTGATGGTCGTCTATGGCATGCCGGACAACAGTATTACGCTGCATCTCGGTTATGGACGCGAGTTTGCCGGACGCGTGGGCAATGGCTACGGCTTTAACGCTTACGGCATCCGCGGCAGCAAGTCGCCGATCGTCGCTACTGCCGAGAAACTCGATAAGACCGAAGACACGTACAAGCTGGCCATCGTCCAGAACTTCACGCTGATTGATGCGAAAGCGTCGGATCCCAACACGCAGAGCCGCTCGGTGCAGGGCTCGGAAGCGCTGCGCCGCGACATTATCCGTGTGGCCTCCCTGGACGAGTACAAGAAAGATCCGCACTTTGCTCACGGCGAGCTCTACAACGAGGATCCCGGCTACGAGCAGACGCTCTACCCCAACTACGACTACAGCCGCGGATATCAGTGGGGCATGGCCGTGGATATGAACTCATGCGTGGGCTGCAACGCATGCGTCATCGCCTGCCAGGCGGAAAACAATAGTCCCGTTGTGGGAAAAGAGCAGGTAAAGATCGGCCGCGACATGAAGTGGCTGCGCATCGACGCATACTTCACCGGCGACCTGCACAATCCTCGCGCCTTCTTCCAGCCGATGTTCTGCCAGCACTGTGAGAACGCGCCTTGCGAACCGGTCTGTCCGGTGGGCGCCACCACGCACTCCCCCGAAGGCTTAAATGTCATGGTGTACAACCGCTGTGTCGGGACGCGCTACTGCCTGAACAACTGCCCGTATAAGGTCCGGCGCTTCAATTTCATGCTGTTTGCGGATTACGAGACTCCAAGTCTCAAGCCGATGCGTAATCCCGACGTCACGGTCCGCAGCCGCGGCGTCATGGAGAAGTGCACCTATTGCGTGCAGCGCATCAACGCGGCGCGCATCCAGGCCGAGGTGGAAGAAGTCCAGATGCAGCAGAGCGATCCCAATGCCAAGCGGGTGATCAAGGACGGCGAGGTGCTCACTGCGTGCCAGCAGGCCTGCCCAACTGAGGCGCTGGTATTCGGCAACGTGAACGATCCGAACAGCAAAGTCACGAAGATCAAGACGCAACCACGGAACTACGGCGTGCTGAGCGACATCAACACCCGGCCGCGAACGACCTACATCGCCAACGTGGTGAATCCCAATATGGAAATCGGAGACCGGACCGGAGCTCCGGGCAAGAGCTACATCAACCCCGCTGGAGCTGAATCCTAATCATGGCAACCAGAGGCCTAACCGATTTGCCGCCTTCACGCCGAGGCTATCTTGTCGATCCGCCCGTCATCGCTCCCGGACACACGTTCGCTTCGGTGACGGAGAAGATCATGCGCACGGTGCTCACCGGGCGCACGCCGTTAGGGTGGATTGGTGGACTGCTCATTGCTTTCGGCATCGTCAACATCCTGATGATTGCCATGGGCTATCTGTTCTGGAAGGGCGTTGGTATTTGGGGCATCACCGTTCCGGTTGGATGGGGCTTCGCGATCGTCAACTTTGTATGGTGGATCGGAATCGGCCATGCCGGCACTTTGATCTCGGCCATCCTGCTGCTGCTGAAACAGAGCTGGCGCACGTCCATTAACCGGTCGGCGGAGGCGATGACGCTCTTCGCCGTCATGTGCGCCGGAATGTTCCCTCTGCTGCACACTGGACGGCCCTGGCTGGCAGCCTATTGGCTGTTTCCGCTTCCTCTCACTATGGGCGTGTGGCCGCAGTTCCGATCGCCGCTCATTTGGGACGTATTCGCCGTATCGACGTACTTTACCGTGTCGCTGCTGTTCTGGTTTACCGGCTTAATTCCCGATTTAGGAACGCTGCGCGACAATGCCAAGCACCGCATTACGCGAGTAATTTACGGTGTGCTGGCCATGGGCTGGCGCGGTTCGGCGCGGCACTGGGCCCGATATGAGACGGCCTATCTCTTGCTGGCTGGACTTTCCACGCCGCTGGTTCTCTCCGTCCACACGGTAGTGAGCTGGGATTTTGCGATTTCCGTTCTGCCGGGTTGGCACACGACGATCTTCCCGCCTTATTTCGTGGCGGGAGCTATCTACTCCGGTTTTGCCATGGTGCTCACGCTGCTCATCCCGATTCGGGCAGCGTACGGAATGAAGGATTTTATTACCCTGCGCCATCTGCAGAACATGTCGAAGGTGATGCTCGCCACCGGCTTGATCGTCGCCTATGGCTACTTCATGGAAGCGTTCATTTCCTGGTATAGCGGCAATCGGTTCGAGATGTATATGTTCAAAAACCGCGCTACCGGGCCGATGGGCTACTTCTACTGGATGCTCATCACCTGCAACATTGCTCTGCCCCAGTTGATGTGGCTGAGGAGGGTGAGGAGCTCGGCGATTGCGCTGTGGTTCATGTCGATCATCGTCAATTCGGGCATGTGGCTCGAGCGTTTCGTTATCGTCGTAACCAGCCTGCACCGAGATTTTCTTCCGTCGTCCTGGGGCACCTACAAAGCCACGCGCTGGGACTATGCCGTATACGTTGGCACACTGGGCTTCTTTACCACGGCGTTCCTGTTATTTATCCGTATGCTGCCCATGATTTCGATCTTTGAAGTGCGCGCTCTACTGCCGCAGGCAAGGATCAATCCGTTGCTCCAGGAGAACAAGCAATGATTGATCCAGGCATCTATGGTCTGATGGCGGAGTACGAGACTGTTCCCGATTTGGTAAAAGCCGCGGAGCAGGCGCACGAGCATGGCTATCGCCGTATGGATACGTATTCGCCGTTCCCCATTGAGCCCGCTGCAGAGGCGATCGGATTTCACAAGAACCGAGTCGCTCTGGTGGTGCTGATCGGTGGATTGCTCGGCGGCCTGGGCGGCTACTCGCTGGAATACTGGGTGTCTGTTCTGGCTTACCCGATCAACGTGGGGGGCAAGCCTTTCCACGCCTGGCCCGCCTTCATTCCTGTAACTTTTGAATGTACCGTTTTGGGAGCTTCGATCGCGGCATTTGTCGGCATGCTGGCGATGAATGGCCTGCCTATGCCATACCATCCGGTGTTTAACTCGCCCAACTTTTCTGCAGCGAGTAAGGACAAGTTCTTCCTTTGCATCGAAGCCGCCGATCCGCAATTCGACATGACGAAAACCCGTCAATTCCTGGAGCAGACCGGCCCTCGCGTCGTGACGGAGGTGCCGAATTGAGCTATCGGAGCACGATGCGTAGAGGCTTCGTCAAGGCCTGCTTTGGTGCAACTCTGGTGCTTGCGTTCTCTGGCTGCCGGCAGGACATGCACAACCAGCCCAAATACGTGCCGTATCGCAGCAGCGAGTTCTTCCCCGACGGTCTTTCCGAGCGTCAGCAGGTTGAGGGCACGGTGGCTCGCGGACAGTTGCACGAGGACAGCTACTTCTATTCCGGTCGGGTGGGAACGAAGGAGCAGGACATGTTCCCGTTTCCCATCACGCAGGCAGTGATGGAGCGCGGACGCGAGCGTTATGACATCTACTGCTCGCCCTGTCATGGACGCACCGGAGATGGTCAGGGCATGATCGTGCACCGCGGATATCGCCGCGCCGCCGACTTCCACGATCAACGCATTGTGGCACTGCCGGTGGGGCATTACTTCGACATCATCACCCATGGGTTTGGCGCCATGCCGGACTACGCTGCGCAGATCGAGCCCGCCGATCGCTGGGCCATCGCAGCATACATTCGCGCGCTCCAATATGCCCAAAACGGAACTATGGCCGAAGTTCCCGGCGACCAGCGCGGCAGTTTGAAGGACGCTTCGCAGATTACAGTCGAAGGCGTTTCGCTTCCCCGGGCGCTGGCATCGGGCGGACAGGGAAGCAGCGAGGAAATCTCGGCAGCGGGAGCAAATCCGCTACCGGCCAGCGAACCCCAGCAATCGACGGAAGGAACTCGGAAGAAATGAGCATGGATCCACACGCCCAGCGCACAGTTCCTGACGATCGCACGGGGCCAGTCTGGCTGATGGACCGGTACCAGAGCCGCGCGCTGATTGTCGGCGCACTGTTCACGATACTGCTAATCATTGGCGCCTTCCTGGGCCCGAACTCCTCAGATCACTTCTTCCGAGCATACCTCGCAGGCTACGTAATGTGGACCGGCGCGAGCCTTGGTTGCATGGCGCTGCTGATGGTGCAGCACCTCTCTGCGGGCAAATGGGGCTTGATCATTCGCCGGCCGCTCGAGGCCGGCGCAGCCCAATTCCCGCTGATGTTCCTGCTCTTCATTCCCATTATTTTCGGAATGAAGCACCTGTTTCCCTGGATCCAAGGTGGTTCGCTCTGGAACGCGCAAAATTCCGACGCGCACACCATCATGCTGCACAAAGCGCATTTGATGATGAATGTGCCGTTTTTCCTCGTCCGATGGGTGCTTTACTTCGTTATCTGGTGGGCATTTTCGACCACGTTGCGGCGGTGGTCGCTTCAGCGCGATCGCGATCCATTGGGGCGCGACTGGCAGCGTATTTTCGAGAACGTGAGTGGGATCGGGGTGGTTGTGTACTCGCTCACGATGACCTTCGCGATTATCGATTGGGTCATGTCCCTCGATCCCACGTGGTACTCGACGATCTTCGGCCTCATTTATCTCGCCGGGCAGGGGCTCACGGCGTTTTCGATCTGCATTATTACTGTCCTTCTGTTATCGCAGGAAGAGCCGATGCGGACGATGCTGCGCAAGACCGAAATGCACGACATCGGCAAACTACTCTTTGCTTTTGTCATGCTTTACGCCTATCTGTCATTCTCGCAGTGGCTGATCATCTGGTCCGGCAATTTGCCCGATGAGATTCAGTTCTATCTGCATCGCATGGCCGGCAACTGGGTGAACCTCTCGCGTTTCCTCATCCTCTTCGAGTTTGCCGTTCCGTTTGCGCTACTTCTGTCGCGGAGATTGAAGAAGCAGCCTGCGTTCATGGTGCCTTTGTGTGCATTGATCCTGTTCGTACGCATCGTGGACATGTACTGGCACATTGAGCCGAGCTTCCGGACGCAAGAGCGCGAGATCACATTCAATTGGATGTACCTGGCGGCGCCGCTGGCGATTGGAGGTTTCTGGGTGTTCTTTTACATTCGCTCGCTGAAGTCTCGTCCGGTATTTCCGGCATACGACGCGCAGATGGAAGAAATATTGGAGCCTGAGCATGCAACCGCCTAAGCCGCTCAAGCCGCAGGGCGCTGGATTGAGGACGACCGATCCTCAGCTCGGACACGAGACGACGGATATCAGTCTCACGGGCGTGGTCGCATTTCTGATCACACTGGGATTTTCCGGCATCGTGATCTTCGTCCTGCTGTGGGGCGTCTATCACTTCGCCAGCAACTATGCCGAGCAGCAGGACGAAAGAGATCAACGCGATCCATGGGTGCGAGCGACCGAAACGCAAGTGGACCAGGGCGCTGCCAAGCTTCACACCGCCCGGAACAAGTCCGAGGAGCCCGGCTCCATGCAGTTGGTGGACGCGCAGAACCGGATTCGCGTGAGCCGTTTCCCGCAACCGAGGCTACAGACCGATGATGCGCACGATCTTTCCGTGATGCGGCAGGCGGAGGATGTCTATCTGAACCAGTACTTTGTTCTGGACAAGAATTCCGGCAAGGTGAACATTCCGATTGAGCAGGCTATGCAGGCCGTCGTGCAAAAGGGACTACCGGCTACGCAGCCGCAAGCCGGTGTCGAGGCAGTTCCGACGCCCGAAGGCACGGGCATTGTTCATCCCTCGATTAAAAGTTCGCATTCGAAATATCAGGGTGGTGTAGGCATTCGTTAGTGTCATTTTGGGACCGAAGAAGGGGAGTTTGTTGTGACTAGCAGTAGAAGCACAATTCGGAGGCTGGTGAGGTTTGCTGCGGTATTGGCGATTGCTGTGCCGTTTGCGGGTGGACAGGACGCCCCTGGCGGAGGGCTCCGTCCTTCGAACACCGGGACCACGGCAACGCAACGGCCGCCCATATTGAACCAGGTGGGCATCGACCAGCACCTGAACCAGCAGCTTCCTCTTGACCTGCACTTTCGCGACGAAGGCGGCAACGACGTTCGCCTGGGAGACTATTTCGGAAAACGACCGGTCATCCTGTCGCTGGTGTATTACCGTTGCCCGATGCTTTGCGGCGAGGTCCTGAATGGACTGACCAGCGCGCTTGGCGTGGTGAATTTCAAGCTTGGCCGCGACTACGACGTCGTCACAGTGAGTATCGATCCACGCGAGACGCCCGATGTCGCCGCCAAAATCAAGAACGTCTACGTGCACCGGCTGTTAGTTACTTCACCACGGGCGCCGCAGGGATGGCATTTCCTGACGGGAAAGCAGCAAGACATTGAGCAGCTAGCCAAGACTGTGGGCTTCCGTTACGTGTACGACTCTCGGATTGACCAGTATGCGCATGCCAGCGGAATTCAGGTGGTGACGCCGGATGGCCGGTTGTCGCAGTACTACTACGGAATCGAATACGCGCCCCGAGA
>JAFAUE010000180.1 GCA_019243475.1 Acidobacteriota bacterium
CGGAACGGCTGCGAGTAGGAGATGAAGTGGATCTCGTGTCCCCGGTGGGCCAGCTCGATTCCCAATTCGGTAGCCACCACGCCGCTGCCACCGTAGGTCGGATAACACGTGATCCCGATTTTCATGTAGTTTCAGCAGAATACCGGGTATTGGATGCGGGTGGCATAGAACTGCCGCAAAAAATGTGCGAACTTGGGAGGGGCTTTCGCATCAAATGCGGCCCTTCCACCTGTCGTGCGAGCCCTCTCAATGGCCGCAAAGCTGCTACATCTAGTCTGTAGATATAAAGTGTTCATTTAATGACACTCGACGGGATGCTGCAAGAGCACCCGAATACTGTTCTGGCCCGCCGCTTGCGGGAAATGAGGCGCAGACGCGGCTGGTCCCAAGAAACGATGGCGGAAAAGTGCGGACTCCATCGGACCTACGTAGGAGCGATTGAGCGAGGTGAGCGGAACATCACCCTCGACACTCTCCACAATCTGGCCAACTCACTGGGTGTTAGCGCAGCAGAACTCATTTCTAAGAAACACACCAAACGTGTCAAGGAAAATTCCGCGCGAGTTTCTTAAACGCATTGAGGGTGTTACGAACAAACGCGCTCGACTCGTCCTCGATCGAATCGTTCAATATGGCAGCGTGAGCACCGAGGAATTGCGTGACGTTGGATATCACCATCCGCCACGGGCTCGGATGGATGCTCTCGATCTAGGATTCCCTATAAAGACTACGCGCGTCAGAAGTTCTACGGGTAAGTCTATTGCGGCATATTCCTTCGACTTAACAAAACCGCTTTGCGAAACCAGATCAGGTCGCGCGAACATGCCGAAGAAGCGGCGCGGGGAAATCATCGCTCAAGCGGGAAGATGCCAGATTTGTGGTGCAACTCACGATTTACAAGTAGACCACCGAGTTCCATTTCAAGTCGCAGGGGAATCGCAAGAAGGCCAGAAGGACGCATATATGGTGTTAGACGGTTCTTGCAACCGTAGAAAGTCCTGGGCTTGCGAGCACTGCGAGAACTTTACGAATCTCAGGCGCGTTGCGATTTGTCAAAGCTGTTATTGGGGGAACCCAGAGAATCATGAACATGTAGCTATGCAGCAGATGAGGCGAGTAGATATTGTGTGGCAAGGAAGCGACACGGTTCAATTCGATCGATTCAGAAAAGTATGTAAGAGAACAGGCGTGGAGCCAGCAGCGGCGATTAAAAAGTTGACGAGCTCACTAAAATAGAGTCGCTTGCGAGTGAATAACCGCGCTAATCTCACTCATTTCGTCTCGTTGCGCCAGCCTTTGGGAGACATAAACCGATTCAATCGTTCGATGACTTTTTCCATTGAGAGTGGCTTGGCTTGACCGACCTGCATCGAGCAAAACACGGCGGGCCCCTAGGCGATCAGGAAGTGGTTCGCCATAAGTCTTGTCTCCGCACTGTCCGTCATAGCTCAACAGAAACTGCACGTTTCGGGCATTCAGCCCTTCAATCAAGTCGATCATCGATGCCCTCTCAACGCCTCTAATGTATCGTCTATCCCGCCCAATGCTTGTGCCTTGGTAAGGGGGATCCATGTAGACCAGATCCTCTTCACCGGCAATGGCGAGCACGTCTCGAAAGTCGCCACATAAAACTTCGCAGCGTCCAGTCAAGAGCGCATGAGCGGAGTAAATTTCCTTTGCCATGGTCGTGGGGTGAGTTCCTCGCCGTCGCTTGTCTGCAGATTGGTTGAATTCTCCGCTAGGGTTAAAGCGAACGGCATTTTTCACACACCTTGCCAGTAGAAATAGCAGTTTCGCCGGGTCGTGATCTCGATTAAATGAAGCTCGAATCTGGTTGAACCTTAGGATTGGGTCGGCTTGCTTCTGCGATTCCCAAAGTTTTTCATAAGCGGTGGCAATTCCATTAGGATCCGTCAGTATTTCACGCCACAAGCCCGCAAGTGGTTTTAGAACGTCGGCAATGACAAATTTGCGAAACAAATTCCGCTTCGCAGCAGCCAGCGTGATCGCAGCAGAACCAGCAAAAGGCTCAATAAGTCGTACAAAACGCCCTGGGGGGACAAATGACAATATAGCGGGTGCGAGGAGGCGCTTACTTCCTTGGTACGGTACGGGGTGGGGAGTATCGAATCGCATGTGATGCTACATATATATAGCACACCAACCAGCGGAAGCTAGCAAATGCAGATGGTTATTATTACCACGATGGCGAATACAGCCCGAAGCTATTTTGATGAAATTGAGCCCAGTTAACCGACCAGCCGGCTAACGCTTTCCTTCACAATCTGCTCGGCACGCTCGATCACTTGCTCCAGAGTCATGTTGGTCGAGTCGATCAGAATAGCGTCCTTTGCCGGAACCAGCGGGGAAACAGGGCGGTTGCGGTCGCGTTCATCGCGAGCCCGCATTTCCGCAAGCACAGCGGCGGTGGGTTCGGTGGGATTCTGGTGGAAGCGGCGATTGCCGCGGACTTCCGGAGCGGCGTCGAGAAAGATTTTTACGTCGGCGTTGGGAAAAACTGCGGTGCCGATGTCACGACCTTCCATAACCACGCTGCCGTTTGCGCCCAGGTCACGCTGCTTTTGCACCATCCACTGCCGGACGGCAGGATGAATCGAAACCCGCGACGCGGCGTCGGTAACGTCCTTTTCCCGAATCCGGGTAGAGACATCTGTGTTGTCGAGCTTCACGCGATTGCCATCCATCTGTGGTTCAAGCGCGATCTTCGAACTGGACGCTAAATCCACCAGCGCCCTTTCGTCGTCAACGTCAATATCGTTCTCGATGGCCTTGAGCGCGAGAGCGCGGTACATCGCACCCGTCTCGATGTTGAGATATCCCAGCTTGCGCGCCAGGCGCGAAGCCAGCGTACTCTTCCCTGCTCCCGCTGGACCGTCGATGGCAATGACCAATCCACGCCGCGAAGGGGCATCAGCCATTGCGTCTCCTGGGCACGGCAGCATTGACCGGGCGTTCGCTGCGTGCGCTGGGACTTTCGCCGGTTGCGCGATGGGCGACGGTGATCAACGTGCGCGTCTCGCTGGGAGTGTAAACAAACTCTCGCGCGGCGAGCAACGCGCGTACTACTTCCCCAACCCGAGCGCGGGAAACGATAGGCGAAAGAAAGCTCTCGACTTCACCCTGCGTGGCTGCAACCACCGCTTCGAGGTATTGGGAGATGAGAGCGGATAACGCTTCGGCGTCGGAAATACGAACACCGTTTTCGACCTCTTCGCGCGCCCAGCGATAATATGTGTCCCACAGATTTCCATTGTGGGAATCGCTGCCGACGCGCACGATCTTGAGCGCCGCCGACAATTCGTCTAGGGCGCGCACAATCGCGGCGTCTGACAAAGCGCCTCCAAGGGAGTCGCGCAGGGCAACTTGCGACATCGGCCCGTGTTCTTCGAGCGCGCCAAAGACGTGTTCCGCGAGCGGAGAAGCTTTACCGCGCACACGACTGCGCAACGGCTGCCTCGGATTGCGGTCGCTGGCGAGAGCATAGTAATAAGGAAAAACGCTTGGAGAGAGCAGCAGAGTCTCGTGATTCAATTGCGTTTCAAAGACATGCCGGCTTTGAACCAGGCGCGTGACCAGTTCCTCGGCCAGCTGTGCATCAGTATTTCCAAGCGAAAGCTTTCGCTCCGGCAGTTTGCGGTCAGTCCCGGCGACGGCTCCGATGAAAGTCGGCAGCAGCGGCATTGGGCGCAGCGGATACAACAGCGCCATGCCGACTGAATCGATGAAGTCGCGGGCGTCTTCGAGCGTGCGCACCGACTCGCCGTCAACATGCCATTTCTCTCGGCGAAGATGCTGGAGTTCGAGTTCAGTCATGAGGCGAAATGGTGGAGGTTGGGAATTAGTGAATTGATGAATTTCGCAAATCGCAACTGAGAATTCACGAACTCTGAATTCCCTAGATTCTCTTAAACGCCTTCTGTATCTCTTTGACAGAATATCGCAGGACCACTGGCCGGCCGTGCGGACACGACATGGGACACTCGGTTTTTGCCAGCTCCTGCAGCAGCCATTCCATCTTGTTTTGCTCCAGAGGCATGTTCACTTTGATGGCTGCATGACAGGCGATGGAGGCGGCTATGCGATGCCGGACCGCTTCAAGATTGAGCGCCTGCGTCTCGCGCTCAAAGGCGACGAGCAGCTCGCCGAGCATGGCTTCAACGTCGCAGCTTTCGATGCCGGCAGGGACCGCTTTCACCACAACGGTGCGCGAACCGAAGAGCTCAACTTCAAAGCCATTGCGCTGCAGCTCGTCGGAGATCTCGGTGAACACAGCCTGCTGTCCCGGCGTGAGCTGCACGACGATGGGCATGAGCATCTTTTGGACAGGCACCGATTCGGTGGCGCGTTGCTTCAGCACGCGCTCGAACAGAATGCGCTCGTGCGCAACATGCTGGTCGATGATCCACAGCCCTTCGCGATTTACCGCGAGGATGAAAGAATCGCGCACTTGGCCGAGGGGCTTGAGCGACGCCAGCTGTGGAGCGAGCGCGTCATCTTCCACTTCGAACGCGTCTTCCGGCAGACCGGCGCAATCATTCGGCGGCGGAGGAAGCTCGTGCTCCGCAATGGACGGAGCAATCGAGGCCAAATGTGGCGCGGCGACAATCCCGCGACCGTCGATGAACTCCGCTTCTTCAAACGCCAGAGCGGCCGTGCGTCCCGGTGGCGCGGGAGCGGTAAGGACGAACGCGGGCACTTCTTGCGCAACCTCCAAATGTCGCGGCAGAGCAGCTCCGGGAGAAAGCGCCGCGCCAGCCGAGGGCTGCGCGCTGATTTCACGCGTGAACTGCGGCACGGGACGCGCTTTCATCAGTGCAGCGCGAACCGAGTCGCGAACGAAGTCGTGCACGAATGTCTGCTGGCGAAAGCGAACTTCCGTCTTCGCCGGATGGACATTGGCATCGACTTCGTTGGGCGGCAGCTCAAGAAAAAGCAGTACGACTGGAAAAACCGTAGGCGGAATAATGTGGCGATAGGCGTCGATGAGCGCGTGCTGCACCAGACGATCGCGCACCAGGCGCTGGTTCACGAAAACGAAAATGGAATTGCGGTTCAACTTTTGCAGCTCAGGCTTGGAGACGAAGCCATGCAGGCGCACTTTTCCCGGTGTAGGAGGTTCGTAATCTTCGCTTCGCCGCCACGGGGGCGGCTCGGGAATTCCCGCGCGCTCGAGGTCTGCTTCTGCGGCCATCGGAATGAGGAGGTCGAGCGTCTCGCCGCCAAAAATCTGATACAGCCGCTCCGCGTGTGTGCTCACCGGAGAGGCCATGAGCATGTTGTGTGAAGCCGAGTGCAGCTCAAAGTGCTTGTGGGGATGCGCCAGCGCGTAGTGAGTCACCAGGGAAGCGATGTGGGAGAGCTCAGTCGATTCCGCTTTCAGGAATTTCTTGCGTGCCGGAACATTGAAGAACAGATCGCGAACGCTGATTGCGGTGCCCGCAGGGAGGCCGGCTTCTTCCACCTTCATCAGCTTACCGCCTGCAATCTCGATTTTTGTGCCGGCGGCGTCTTCAGACTGGCGCGTTTCCAGCGTCAAGCGTGAGACAGAAGCGATCGACGGTAGCGCCTCGCCGCGAAAACCGAGCGTATCAATGTTCAGCAGATCATCGGCATTGTGGATCTTGGAGGTCGCGTGACGCTCGAAGGCGAGCATGGCGTCGTCCTGACCCATGCCGCAGCCATCGTCGGTAATGGCAATCAGCTTCCGCCCGCCACCCTCCACTTCCATGCGAATGCGGGTGGCACCCGCATCAAGCGCGTTCTCCAGCAACTCTTTTACGACGGACGCGGGGCGCTCGACTACTTCTCCGGCAGCGATCTTGTTGGCTACGTTGTCGGAGAGTACGCGGATGCGGCCCATCGGGGTGATTTAACCACAGAACCCAGGAACGGCGAACGAGTCTTTAGGTTTTGACCGAAATCCCCAACTCCTTCAACTGCGCCGGACTTACCGGTGTCGGCGCGTCCACCATCAGGTCCACGGCTTTTGCGGTTTTGGGAAACGGAATCACTTCGCGCAGGCTTTCGGCGCCGGCGAGAATCATCACTATGCGATCCAAGCCCAGCGCAATTCCCCCGTGCGGAGGCGTGCCGTATTCAAGCGCTTCGAGGAAGAAGCCAAAGCGGGAGCGCGCCTCCTCGACAGACATGCCCAGAGCGTTGAAGATTTGCTGCTGAATGTCCTGCCGATGAATACGAATGGAGCCCGACCCCAACTCGGTTCCATTCAGCACTACGTCATATGCGAGCGAACGCACCGCTCCCGGATCTGACATTAGTTTGCCGAAGTCTTCCTCATGCGGCGAGGTAAAAGGATGGTGGGCTGCGTTCCAGCGGCCTTCCTTGTCGTCATACTCGAACATGGGGAAGTCAGTTACCCAAAGAAAACGATAGTCGTCGGCTGTTCCGGCCTTCTTGAACGCGCCGTGTTTCTCTTTGTACTTCTGGGCGAGCGCAAGACGCAGCGCTCCGGCAGACGTGTACACCGCTTCAGCCGCTTTGCGCATCGCGATCGGCGAGTTGTCGTCAGCAGGACCGCCCGCAATCAGGACGAGCAAGTCTTCTGCCTCAACCTTGCTCAGCTCCCGCAGCTTCGATACAGCTTCGGGAAAGCTCTTTTCCAGACGCTTCAGGTCGTCGATGAGCTTTGCTCCCGATTTGGGACTGAAGAGCTGCTTGTTGTCGTCGCGTTCTTTG
>JAFAUE010000235.1 GCA_019243475.1 Acidobacteriota bacterium
GGCGATGCTGGAAATTCGTCAGAAGATTGGTGGGCCCTATCCTGACGAGCAATCTGCCTTGCAGGCCAATAACGGACAGCTGCCGCCGGATGAAGTGATCTTGCCGGGCAACACCGGGCACAGTGAAGGCCAGCCAGAGTACTACACGGTCTCGCGCACTTCGGCAGTCGCCGGAAGCGACATTCGTGATGCTCAGCCCAGCCGCGACGAGAATGGCCGTCCCGACGTGCAGTTCAGTTTGTCGAACGATGCCGGCCGCCGCTTCTATCAGTTCACCAGCGCGCACGTGAATGACAGTATGGCGATCGTGCTCGATAATCGCGTGCGCGAATACGCCAATATTCAGGAACCAATTCGCGATCAGGTGCGCATCACCGGAGCGTTCAGCGAAGATCAAACTCGCGACCTCTCGATGATGCTCCGCTCCGGCGCGCTGCCGGCCAGCATTCACTATCTCGATGAGGAAACGGTTGGGCCGTCGCTCGGCGCCGATTCCATTCGAGCTGGCGTACTTGCAGCCGTTGTAGGCATGGCCGCCGTGCTGATCTTCATGCTCATTTACTACCACGGGGCGGGAATCAATGCCGATCTGGCTCTGATTCTGAACTTGATCATTCTGCTCGGCTTCCTCGGATTCAGCCATGCCACGCTTACTCTGCCGGGAATTGCCGGCGTGATCCTGACCATCGGTATGGGCGTCGATTCCAACGTGCTGATCTTTGAGCGCATACGTGAAGAGCTGCGTGCCGGCAAAGCTCCCGCAGCCGCGGTGGAGCAAGGCTTTGCGCATGCCTGGCTCACGATCGTCGATACCCACGTCACCACGATCGTCTCGGCGTTCATTCTGTTCATTTTTGGTACTGGACCGGTAAGAGGTTTTGCTACGACATTGACTTTCGGTCTAATGGCGAATCTGTTTACCGCCGTGTTTGTCTCGCGCGTGATCTTCGACGCAGTATTGAATCGCAAAGAGCGCGGCGAGGCGCTAAGTATTTAGCTACCAGCTACCGGCTGCCAGCTTCCGGCTTTGCGGTGTTCTCGCCGGAGGCCGATAGCCAGCGGCCGGCGGCCAAGGAATTGAATCTTGGAATTCTTTAAAAGCACGAACATCGATTTTCTGGGAAAGAAGTGGTACTTCCTCAGCTTCTCTCTGATCTTCAGCGTTGCCGGAGTGCTCTCCATGCTCTTCTGGCACCACATTCCCTGGGGCGTGGATTTTCGCGGCGGCACGCAAGTGGACGTGAAGTTCGTCAACAAGGTGGACGACGCCAAGATTCGCGATGCGGTGCATCAGGCCGGATATCGCGACGCCAAGATCCAGACCCTCGAACCCGCCAGCAACAACGAGGTGATCGTCAGTCTGCCGGAACAGGAGACCAGCGAACAGTCACTCGACAAGGGCCGGGCGGAGATCGTCGCCGCCATGGAGAAGTACTTCGGCGGCAATGGCGGGGAAGGGAAGATCGACCTCAACAATGCCAGTCCATCACAGCTCTCCGACTATCTGCTCAATAAAGATCCCTTGCATCTGGGGACGGATGCCGCTTCGCGCTATCGTCAAACCGGCCAGCAGATCGCGGATTTTCGGGATAAGAACCATTCAGGAGTGTTGAGCTCCGTCGATGATCTGAACGGGGTTGTGCCTGCTCCGGTGATCGCCAGCTTGAAAGAAGGCGCGTTCACATCGCAGTTCGGAGTGCGCAGCGTACAGATCGTGGGCCCGCAGGTAGGCAAGCAGCTTACGCATCAGGCGGAATGGGCCACTCTGTATTCACTAGCGGGAATGCTTGTTTACCTGGCGTTCCGCTTCGAATGGATCTACGGTGTCGCGGCCGTGGTCGCGGTCTTCCACGATACGCTGATCACAGTTGGCGCGTTCTCCTTGACGAATCGAGAGATAACGCTTACCGTTATCGCCGCGATTCTTACGCTGATCGGATATTCCATGAACGACACGATTGTCGTTTTTGATCGTATCCGTGAAAACGTGAAGCTGCTCCGGCGTGAGTCGCTCGCGGAGATCGTGAACCGCAGCATCAATCAGACCCTCAGCCGAACTGTGCTGACCTCGGGCCTGACGTTTCTGACGGTGCTCTCCTTGTATCTTTTTGGAGGAGAGGTTCTCCGTGGGTTTTCCTTTGCCCTGGTAATCGGCATCATAATTGGCACTTATTCCTCAATTGCTGTGGCCGCACCGATGCTCGTGGCTTATCAGAATTGGCGAATGGAAAAAACTGGAGTAGCAGTTGTGCCGGGAGCTGCTGGACGACGGACAAAAGTCCGCGCATAACATCGATTGACGAAAACAGAATAGCGGTTGTTGCAGTGCTTCAGCTCCCTGGGCGTATCCCCGTGCCCTGGTTTTTGGGAGCAAAATCGGCCCCGGCGGTGTCTATACCCAGGATAGTGCCCTGACGGAGATTGGCTATGTTTGAAGATAGTCTGGTCGAATCCTCTGGAAGAATCAAAACCAAACGCGGACTCACAACTTTTCTGTCGTTCGGCTTCCAGATGCTGCTGCTCGGCGTATTGATTCTTATTCCGCTCATTTACACCGAAGCGCTGCCTAAGCAGCAACTGATGACCTTTTTGGTCGCGCCTCCACCACCACCGCCGCCGCCACCGCCACCGCCGGCTGCTCCGGTTCACGTGATAAAGGTGCAGACGGAGGTCGTCAACAATCAGCTCCGCGCTCCAACCAAGATTCCTAAAGAAATCAAGATGATTAAGGAGGACGAGGCTCCGCCTCCGCAGATGGCAGGCGTTGCCGGAGGCGTTCCGGGCGGAGTGGCCGGAGGCGCTATGGGAGGCGTTCTTGGCGGCATCGTGAACTCGTCTCTTCCACCCCCGAAAGTTGCGGCTCCGCAGAAGATTCGCGTGTCGTCGGGCGTGGTTTCCGGTATGAAGCTTTCCGGTCCCAACCCGACCTATCCCGCGATTGCCCGTACGGCTCGCATTCAGGGCACGGTGGTTTTGCAGGCGACGATCAGCAAACAGGGAACGATTACTGGCCTGCACGCGGTAAGTGGACCTCCCATGCTGTATCAGTCCGCCATCGACGCTGTGCAGCAATGGCGATATAAGCCGTACATCCTCAACGGGGAGGCAGTCGAGGTCGAAACGACCATTCAAGTGAATTTCACTCTGAACGGCGGCTAGAAAGCAGCATGTCCAGAGCGGCTGGAAAACCTCTTTGGACGGTAGAGCTTCTGAATTGTGGAGGGGCAGAGTCGCCCCTCCAAGGTTTCTGATTCGCGACTTACCCCTTTCGGTACTGAATTCCGAGCCAAGCGATTTTCGAACGAGAGCCGCGGAATCTCTTGAGCGTCAGGGAGTCTCGATTCAGAGTTCTTGCAGGGTAGCTCGCAAGCCGGGAACAACCCTTGGGAGCTTGGAGTCGAATCTTTTATCAACTCGCGGGCGTAGATGGTTCAGCAATCAACCTCGCAATCAAACAGTTCTGAGGAGGACTAACTCAAGTGATCCAATTGGCAACTCTCGCAACGGTTGCGTATTACAAGTTTGGCGTGTTGGCCATGTGGCTGCAGACTGACGCCGGCGAAGTCGGCTGGGACCCAATCTCTCTGTGGAAGCAGATGGGATGGCTGGCGCGCATCGTCGTCATCATCCTGTTCATCATGTCGGCATGGTCCATTGGCGTGATGATCGACCGTTATATCGCCTTCAACGCGGCTCGCAAGCAGTCTCGCTCCTTCGCTCCGCAAGTCGCGGGCGCGCTGCGCGACGGCAAGATCGATGAAGCAATTCGCGTAGCCGAGCGCAACAAGAAGTCGCATCTGGCCAAGGTCGTTACCGCCGGCCTGCAGGAATTCAAGGCACACGGCGAATCAAGCGACATCCCTGGCGAGCAGATCGAAGCCAGCAAGCGCGCTCTGGAGCGCGCCGAAGCGATCGTCCATGCTGAGCTGAAGCGCGGTCTAGGCGGTCTGGCGACCATCGGTTCCACCGCACCGTTCGTCGGACTGTTCGGCACGGTGGTTGGAATTCTCAACGCGTTCCGCCAGATTTCGGCGCAGAAGACCTCAGGTCTGGGCGCGGTAGCGGGCGGTATCTCTGAAGCGCTCGTGACCACCGCCATCGGACTGTTTGTGGCCATCCCCGCCGTGATGATGTTCAACTACTTCACCAACAAGGTGGAAGCCTTTGACGTGGAGATGGACAACTCGTCCTCTGAGCTGATCGATTATTTCCTGAAGCGCAGCGGACGCCGGTAAGAAAGTTGGAAGCAGGTTAGTTCCTCCTTAGCTCTACGAGAGACGCGGCAGACCGCGTCTCTCGGTGGTGCTCGATAGGGAGCCTCCTCCTCAACCGATTCTTCACGCAGATTGCGTGACCGAGACAACTAGACATGGCATTAGCAAAACGAGACGAAGGCAAGAAGGTTAATTCCGACATCAACGTCACGCCGATGGTGGACGTGATGCTGGTTCTGCTCATCA
>JAFAUE010000108.1 GCA_019243475.1 Acidobacteriota bacterium
CAGCTCGGCAGCTTTTCAGTCCGTGCCTGCCGCCACACTTCGTCCCTGGCTGAAGCTTGTCTTTAACGCCTCAATCTGCTTCATGTGGTGACGCGTGTGCAGGAGATGGAATTTGCGCCATCCCGATATGGGAATCGGTCCAAGTACAGGATGATCAGCAATATTTACTTTGCTCCCAAAGCGCTGCTCGCATTGTGCGAGTGCATCGTCCATCTTTTCTAAGTTGGCAGAGATCAATTCCAGCGCCTCGTTGCCCGCGATTCCGGAAGGGACAACCTGTTTCGGAGCCTTTCTTCCCGGCGGGATGTAATGAAGACGCAACAGCAAGAATCGGGCTGCGCGATGACGAAGCGAGGAAGATGTGGCAAGTGGCCGTCCTTCGCGCAGGCATTTATGCATCACGCGGGCTGTGGAACCATAAGTCAGCGCCAGGTGTTCGACGATCGCAGCGGCATCCCATTTTCCTTCGGGATGTTGTCGCATCTCGGCTTCGCTGAGTCCTTGCGTGCTGCTTGCCAAAGCTTCACGAATCTGCTGGCTGGTGGAATGCATAGCGCCTCTCTCCGAAAGATACGCCAGCTGCTTCCAATTTCTCAAATTCAACACTCGGGGGGCGCACTCAAAGGAGACCGGCCGCCCCCGGCCGGGTTTTTCGCATTTGCGTCAGTGCAATCAACACCCGGGCGAGGGCGCCCGGTCTCCTTTGGGGGGAGAGGTTCGGCAAACATAGACCCGCTGGGATCACAGAGACGAATCGGCACGAGTTCCTCGACCTATTGTCATTTGCGCCACCCGGGGTTTTCTGTAACTGGTAGCGGGTTATGATTAGCTGCGATGAGAACCAGCCTGCGCAGTTTCTTTCTTTTGATGGCGTTTTCTTTCGCGCTCACTGCCTGCTCGTCGAAGCCGAGCGGGGAATCGAACTCCGCGCCTCCAGCCAAGCCCGAACTGAAGCCGACCGACGCGGAAACAGGACGAGTGGCCCTGCAGCGGCTCTACACCACTTCGCGTGGATGGGCGGGCGACACCCTGCCCGTAAGTCTCCAATCGCAAAACTACAAAAATGCGGGAGGAAATCCGGATGCGCCGCTGGGGCATGATGGAAAATCAGCGGTGTGGCGAGGAGTCTTTGCCTCGGATTCCCGGCGTTCCATGAAGACCTACATGTGGTCCGGGCTCACCGGTCCGGACGCGCCGAGTCCCGGAATTAATCCGGGGAATGAAGACGCATTCGCTCCCGGAAACATTTCCACTCGCCCATTTCAGCTCACGTATTTGAAGAGCGATTCCGACCAGGTGCTGGAAACCGCCCAGAAACACGGCGGGGCTGCGCTAGTGAAGAAAAATGCCGACCTGCCGGTGAACTTCAGCCTGAGCTGGGACTCGCGACGAAGTATGCTCGTCTGGCACGTGCTGTACGGCAAGAGCTCCAATGAGCCGGATCTCGACGTGGTGGTCGATGCCACGACGAATCAGTTTGTGCACGTCGAAAAGTGAGCACACAGGCCGCTAGTCTTTTGGGCGTGCATGAGTCTTAATTCTTGCCGATTGAGTTCCGTTCCATATAGGGCTGCCCGTAATTTAGATATAGCACCGGATAACGTCTCTTCGGGGCTTTCCAGTTCGTGTACGCCGGGGGCAACCAGATCCTGAGCATGCGTGTGTTGTGAAACACGCTGCTGGTGAAAGGTCGGATCTCTAGATGTCCGACGACCGAACATCCACTCGTCTGCGACTCAGAGCATTGCGCGAAGTCCATCGCCAAAATAACTAAAAGGAAGACGGCAATCGGACGCTATCGAATCAATTTGCTTTCTTGGGAGACTGCTTCCAGTAGCGTTTATAGTTTTCCAGCGACATGAACGTTCGGCTATCCATCCTGTCCACGTAAAGCGTTCCATTCAAGTGGTCGATCTCGTGCTGGAGAATGCGCGCATACCAGCCTGAAGCGCGAATCGTTCTTGCCTCGCCTTTCTCGTTGAGGCATTCGACTGCAACTTCTCGCGACCTGCACACCGATGCAGTGAAGCCGGCCAGACTGAGGCAGCCCTCGAAGAATTCAATAGGATCGTCGCTTTGGTGGGTAATTCTAGGGTTGACGATTACATGAAAGGGAACTGCGCGGCGTTCGCGCGTGGCTAAGTCAGTCTCGCTGAGCTCGCGCCAGTACTCCGGCAGGTCTTCGATGATCGCGAGTTGAACAGGCAGTCCTATTTGCGGCGCGGCGAGACCTACACCGGGGGCGTCGCGCAGTGTCTCCTGCATGGAACAGATCAGATCCTGCGTTGCATCTGAAAGAATCTCCTCGCGCGTAAGCGGACGTGCGGCCTCACGCAGGACTTTCTCGCCGACCTGGAGCAACTTCAGCTTCATCGTTGCCCGGCCAGGACGAACGCAACAATCGTCTGCCCGCGAGATTCTTCGACTTCCATCTCGGAAATAAGCCTTTCTTCCAGCGCGTCAGGATCGGGCACCATCTCACAAGCTTCGACCTCGTCATTGCTGACGCCGTGGAAGCAGAGCTCGCAGGTTCCAAGGTTGCCGTCATCATTGCGCACCGGCGGGCCAAAGACGCGGCAGGTCATGGGACGATAGGCATAAAGATCGCACATTCCCGTATTGGGATCGAGAGCCGGACAGGGCTCGTCATTCGCGAACGACTCAAAGCGCTCCTCTGCTGTTGGATCATCAGCAAGCAGGCCCGTACGCGGGTCGCCGGGGAAGTCTCTCTCCACCCTCTTGATGTAATCTCGCGCACGCTGCTGAATGCGAGTCGCGCGTGCTGAGTCCGTCCGCCACAGCTCCCCCATCCCGTCTTCGAGCCGGACGGCATCAAGCGCATTGATGGCGAATGCGCCAACGCAGCACTGAGTGCATCCCGGACGGCAAGCCAGCCAGGCCCCGGCTCTGCGCGTTGCTTCTGCCAACGCGCTATCAAGGATCTGAACTAGCTGGAGATCGCCCGCCGGACGCTGCATCTTGGTTTGAGGATAACCCAATAGAAGGGAGTCCTACCGTCAAGCCCCGTCAAAAACCATTCCCTAATAATTTGCTGCCAGGTCCCTGCCGGCTCAGAAAAGTCGCGGTTTTTGGGCGGAAACATGTAACCGATATGTTACGACCAAGAAAGTCCTTAAATAGAGCCTTGAACGTTCCGCACTTCTGTTTGGCAGAAGTTGGCGATTGCGAGATTTTTAGTTTGGCATCCTAATTAGGCAGGTAAGAGATTGGCTCCGAAGTTCCGGCAGGTCCGGCCAGTTACAAACCCTGCCAACGCCAAGCAAGATCTCCGAGCTGCCATCTTCTTCCCTACCTCCGAAACGTCCATTTTGGGCTGGCACTTCGCCAGCCCAATTTTTTTCATCTGTGAAATAAGAAAGGACACCATCCACGGTGTCCTTTCTTTCACTGCGATGAGGGAGCGCCATCCGGCCTTCGCCATTTCGCTACTGCAGCGATGCAAGCACGATCACGTCCTTGTCGCGCTGGCCGTTGCGGGCGACCTCGGCTTCGCGTTTGCTCACCCTGACCTGGCGGCCCTCAGAGCTGCCTTGCAGCCAAATCTGAGACAGGAAATAAGTGTCGCCATACCGGTGAAATACGAGTCGGGTGTCGTCGGAAGCGACGAGAGTCTGCGCTGGGTTCGACAACAGCATCGTGCCGATACCGGCGTCGAAGTTGCGAATGGCCAAGGCCGTACTGCTTTCAGGCATTACGTCCTGAATGTAATACGCTCCGGCCGGAAGCGTAGCTTTGTCCACCACGAAATCGAAGGGGACGTTGGCCTTCACCTTGAGAGTCTGAGCGTTTGCGCATGCTGCCACTAGCAGCAGCCCGAGAACGCCAATCAGTTTCGCGATCTGCCGTTTCATACTGCCTCCTTGCGTGTTCAGGCGGTGGTAGCAATGCGCTTTTTAAATTGCCTTGCCCCTGCTCTTCGCTTCCGTCTCGAACACCTTTCGTCTGCAGTTAGTGCAACGGAGTTGCCAAATCGGGAATTCTTGCAAGAAGTCCGTAACATAGTGATTCTTAGACAGGCCACGTCAGGAAATCCACAGCAGATGCGCACTATTGCGTGAACCGAACGGTTAACGAGGCGAAATAGATAAGCCAAATGGTTGTTCGGGAGTGTTTAGGACCTGGCGGCTGCCCGCCGCCGTTTCGGCACTATTGTTTGCCATGCTTCATGCACGTGCGCTGCGAGATCCTCGTCGCTGATATTCGCGAGTTCAATTCCGATCCAACCTCGAACGCCGACGTATGGGGGCTTGAAATAGGTTTTCGGCTGCTGCCGGACCAATAGCGCCTGCACTCCGGGCGGAGCTGCGGCCCACACTGCTATATGGCCGTCGTTGTGATGGTTGTCTGCAAACATCACAAACACCTTCTTGTTGTTCGCAAAAAATGTGGGCGCTCCGTGCGAGACCTTCTCCGTAGTCCCGGGCAATGCGTGACAAATGCGGCGTACCCGCTGAAGGTGTTCGCCGTCGTCCTTTCTTGGCGCAGGTCCCGCCATTCGGCGCTCATTCCCCATATGGAACCCAGATGTTCTTTACCTGCACGGCATGGTGCAAAAACCAGCGGCCTTCGCCCTGCGCCCGGTTGAACCAGTCGATCGCGCGGCCTTCGTTGGTGAATACCTGTTTGAGATTGCCAACGGAGAGCGTCTTTGCTTGAGTTGCCGCAGCTTCGTCTGTGAAAGACCAGATCGCGTCAATGTCATCGTGTTCGGCAACAATCTTGATCAGTTCCGGAACTCGACCTGTCACAAAGTTAATCACGCCGCCAGGGAGATCGCTGGTGTCGAATACCTGATAGAGGTCGCCGATGATTAAAGGATATTGCTCCGAAGCCACAGCCACGACGGTGTTTCCCATGGCGATTGCGGGCAGCGCCAGCGAAAGCAGTCCCAAAAGCGGAGTGTCGGTAGGCGCGAGGATTGCAATCGTGCCAACCGGTTCGTTCATCGCAAGGGATACATTGCGAAACGGCGGATTATGTACGGCTCCATCGAACTTGTCGGCCCATGCCGCGTAAGAGAAAGCGCGATCGATGCTCTGCCGGACTTCCTGTGCCGCCTGCTCCGCGCCGACTGCTTGCGAAAGTCGAGCGCTGACCTCGGCAGCTCTCTGAGAAAGGTTCTCAGCCAGGTAGTAGAGCACCTGGGCGCGATTATGCGCAGTAGCCTTGCTCCAAGCCTCCGCTTTTCTCGCAGCTTCCACCGCATTGCGGATGTCCTTGCGATTGCCGAGCGGTGCTTCACCCAGCAGGGCGCCGTCTTTGGCGTATATCGGGAAGCTATATCCCGAATCGGGACGGGCTTGCTTTCCTCCGATGTAGAGCTTCACTGTGCGATCGATACCGGCTGCTGACGCGGACTCCTGCTCCCCTAACTCTCGGTCCGCTGCAGTGTCTCGCTGGCCCTGCAATGTCGGCGCGTGTTTAAACCAGGATGGTTCCAGGTACTCGATAAGTCCCTCTCGCCCACCCTCGCGGCCATATCCGCTTTCGCGATATCCGCCGAAGCCGCAGGCTGCGTCGAACAGATTTGTGCTGTTAACCCACACCACGCCGGCTTTGATCTGTGAAGCGACCTGAAGCGCAACGTTGACGTTCTCGCTCCACACGCTCGCAGCCAGCCCGTAGGCTGTGTTATTCGCCAGTTCAACGGCTTCCCGCAGCGTGCGGAATGTCATGGCTGCGAGCACTGGGCCGAAGATCTCTTCCTGGGCAACGGTGGAACTAGGATGCACATTGGTGAGCAGCGTAGGCGGGTAATAAAGGCCCTTGACGGGTAGCGACGTTCCCGGCTGATTGCAGGTTGCGCCCTCACTGACTCCCAGATCGACCAGCCGCCGAATGCGCTCGAGTTGAACTGGGGCGACGATCGCGCCGATGTCGATAGCCTTGTCGAGCGGTGCGCCGACGCGCAGAGTCTCCATTCGCGCGCGAATCTTTTTCACCAGCGGCTCGGCAACACTCTCCTGCATCAGCAGCCGCGAGCCGGCGCAGCAGACTTGTCCCTGGTTGAACCAGATGCCATCGACTAATCCTTCGACTGCGCTATCCAGATCGGCATCGTCAAAGATGATGTAGGGCGACTTGCCGCCGAGTTCCAGCGACAACTTTTTATGGCTGCCGGCGGTCGCTTTGCGAATCACGCGGCCGACTTCCGTAGAGCCGGTAAACGCAATCTTGTCCACGTCGGAGTGCTTGACGAGCGACTCTCCCGTGCGGCCGTCGCCGGTCACGATGTTGATCACGCCTTTTGGCAGGCCGATTTCCTGACAGATTTCCGCAAATGCAAGTGCTGTGATGGGAGTGAACTCAGCCGGCTTCAGGACAACGGTGTTGCCCGTCGCGAGTGCAGGAGCGATCTTCCAGGCCAACATGAGGAGCGGAAAATTCCACGGGATTATCTGGCCTGCTACGCCGCAGGCTTCGTATCCGGGAAATTCCTGGTGCAGAAGTTGTGCCCATCCCGCATGATGATAAAAATGGCGGGCGACCAGCGGAATATCAATGTCCCGGCTTTCCCGAATTGGTTTTCCATTGTCGAGGGTCTCGAGGACGGCCAACCTGCGCGAGTGCTTCTGCACATGCCGAGCCAGGGCGTAGAGATATCGCGCCCGCTCATGATCCGAGAGCCTGCTCCATTCCGGAAGCGCCCGGCGCGCTGCTGTAACGGCGGCGTCGACATCGGCAGCACTGCCCTGAGCTATCGATGCAAGCTTCTCGCCGTTGGAAGGATCACTGCTGTCGAAGTATTCTCCCTCTGCCGGCGCCTGCCACACTCCTCCAATGAAATGACCAAACTGCCGCTTATGACGGTCTAGCCAGGCCAATGCCTCTTTTGGATCCTCGAGTGCCGGCCCATACTCCATGGAAACGAATTTTTCGGCGATCTTCGACATAGCTCCTGCCCGGTGGCGAATGTCGGCAGCTAATTATCAATCTAAAGGATTACGAAATTCATGCGATGGGGTGACGGTAATCTGCTGAATAACGACCCGTAGCGTAGTACTCAAGCTGCCGCTCGATATCGGCAAGCATTCCGCTTGCCCCAAAACGGAAGAGACTCGCATCCAGCCAGCGATCCCCCAACTCTTCTTTGATCAATGCCAGCCAATCGAGCGATTGCTTCGCCGTACGGATTCCGCCTGCAGGCTTGAAGCCGACGATCATTCCCGTCTGCTCTGCATACTCGCGAATCGCTCTCACCATGACCAGTCCTACTGGAAGCGTTGCGTTGACGGCTTCTTTGCCGGTAGAAGTCTTGATGAAATGCGCTCCGGCCATCATGGCGACGACACTCGCTCGCGCCACATTGCGGAGCGTGAGCAAATCTCCGGTTCCCAAAATGACCTTCATGTGAGCTTTGCCGCAAGCTTCGCGGAATGTAGAGACTTCGTCGTAAAGCGCCTGCCAGCGTCCGGCAAAGACATGCGCCCGAGTGATCACTACGTCGATCTCCTGCGCTCCCGCTTCGACCGATCGGCGAATCTCGCCAACTCGATCGGCGATTGGTGACAGCCCGGCAGGAAAGCCGGTTGAGACGGCAGCTACCGGAATTCCGCTGCCTTCCAGGGCACGCACGGCAGTCTCCACAAATGCGTGATAGACGCAGACCGCGGCGACGTGCAAGGGAAAGCCGTCGAGTCCCAATTGCCTGAGGATCGAGTGCTGCACGGGTTGGCGGGCTTTGGCGCACAACCGGCGCACACGCTGCTCACTGTCGTCGCCCGAAAGCGTGGTGATATCCATACACGAGATCGCTCGCAGCAGCCACGCAACTTGCCATTCCTTCTTTACCGTTCGCCGCGCAATCAACGTTTGCGCTCGACGCTCCACCGCGCTCGTATTTACGCGAACGTTTTCCACCCAATCAAGGTTGAGCGGCATGCCGCGATTGGGTTGCAGATGGCGAGTCGGAGTGCTCGCAATATGGTGTTCAAGGCTGGTTACGGCCATGGCGGTTTTGGTCAATATATATCGAATCTCAACGCTCGGCTAATCGGTCACCGCAATCCAGATCGGGGTAGTGGAAATGGCAAAGGGCGAGCCTGAGGAAGGTGTCAGAGTGCCGCTACCTCCGATCGAAAATTCGCTGAGATTGCTCGAACCCGCATTGGCGACGAAAAGGTGTCCGCCCGCCAGGTCCGTAATTAGGAAGGAGGGAGTCGTGCCGGCGGCAAACGGAGAGCCCTGTACCTGCGTAAGTGCCCCTCCTGAACCGATCGAAAACACGGACACATTGTTTGAGCCGCCATTCGCGGCGAACAAGAACTTGCTGTCCGGACTCACAGCGAGCGCGCTAGGCCCGGTTCCAGCAGCTGTCGAGGAGCCGCTGCCCGAGACTCCGCTGCCCGATACAGTGAAGCCCAATACCGCGTTGCCGGCAGAGTCCGCGACATAAACGAATTTATCGCCTGGGTCGACCGTTACGAATGCCGGAGAAGTTCCCGCTGATGCAGGAGTAGAAGCAGATCCCAAAGTTCCGTCGGCATTGACAGCAATGCCCGCGAGTCCTTGAGTTGGACTTACGACGTAGAGCGCGTTTCCTTTAGGGGATAAGGCCATCGATATGGGGTTTGTCAGTGTCGCAAAAGGTGAACCGCTCAACGCCGTGAGCGCACCGCTGAACGTATCGATTGAATAGGCTGAGATGTTGCTTGAACCCTGATTGAGTACGTACAGGTGCTGACTCGATGGATCGATCGCCAGTGCCACGGGATTTGTGCCTGTGCTTACGGCGCCCGTTGCCAGATTGAGTCCACCGGTCTTGTTGTCGAATGTATATCCGACCACGCCGTTGCCGCCGGCACTGATCACATAGCCGAAGTTGCGAGAAGGAGTAATGGCCACTCCAACCGGTTGTCCTCCGGTTGAGAATGGCGAGCCATTAATGCCGGTCAGCTCGCCCGACGACTTTTCCGTGAATCCAAAAACACCCTGCGCAGCTTTTCCTACCGCATAAACATAATGATGGCTGCTCCCGCCGCAGCCCAGCAGTGCGGCAGCCAAAGCTGGAAGCACCAGCCGAAGTTGTGCTTTCAAAAGCTCACCCACCAGATATCAGATGACAGAATTATTCCCTACTCAGCTTACGCGATGACGTGAAGGAATGTAACTTAGCCGTCTATTCGTAGCGCAGCGCCTGGATCGGATCAACGCGGGTTGCGCGTCTAGCCGGTAAGTAGCTGGCCAGCAGCGCGACCACGAGAAACGAACCTGTAGTTACGGCGAAGGTTGTGAAGTCTCTGGCGCCAACCTCGTAGAGCAGGCTGGACATTACGCGCGTGAATGCCAAAGCGCCCGCTAAACCAATGGCAATTCCCAAAACGGTAAGCAGCAATCCATTTCCCACCACCAAGCGCAAGATGTCCGCTTTGTGGGCTCCCAACGCCATACGGATCCCCATCTCTTGCCGCCGCTGCGCCACCGAATAGGCCAGCACTCCATAGATGCCGACCACTGCCAGCACCAACGCCGTGCCGGAGAAGATAGCCAGCAGAATCATTGTGAATCGCGGCTGGGAGCGCGAACTGTCCATGACATCGGAAACCGTCTGCACGCGGTTAATAGGTTGATCAGGATCGATTTGTGCGACTTCCTTCCTGATCGCGGCCACGAGGGAGCGAGGCTCGGCTGCCGTGCGCACGAACAGATTCATGTTTCCCCATGGCAATTGAGGAAACGGCAGGTAGATTTGCGGCTCTGCTTCGAGTGCTAAACCATTGTTCTTAGCGTTTCCCGTTATCCCCACAATCTCAGCCCCGGGCGTTCGCCCTACCGCAATGTGCTTTCCCAGGGGATTCTCACTTGGCCAATAACGGCGGACTAGAGCCTGGTTAACGATGATCACGCGCGGCGCTTTCCCATCGTCTGCATCCGTGAACCTTCGCCCGGAAAACAGCGGAATGCGCATGGTCTCCAGAAAACCTGGGGTGATGGCTTCAATCACGGTGAGCGGCCGCTCCTGTAGCGGAACTTCGGGCTGGCCTTCAGGGAGAATGGGCGTCACGCGAATGCGCGTCAAAGGCATCGCCGCCGAGAGACCGGCGGAGCGGACTCCCGGGAGCGAAGTGACACGTCGAAGGAGTTCACGAAAGAAGGCAGTCTGCTTCTGCGCGTCAGCGTACTTCACTGTCGGGAGCGAGACGTTCATGGTAAGCACATTCTCAGGATCAAAACCTGGTGAGACCCGAAGCAGACGCGTGAAGCTCCGGCCAAGCAGCCCCGCAGCGATGAGTAGAACCATCGACAGGGCGACCTGTCCTACGACGAGAGCGCTCTGCAACCGCGAGCGCCTTTGCCCCGCCGACATGCCACGGCCTTCGTCGCGAAGGACAGAGCTGATGCCGGTTGCTGACAGCTGTAGTGCAGGGAAAATGCCGAAGACGAATCCTGTGGCCAGCGATAGAAGCAACGTGAACATCAACACTCGCCAATCCAGAGTGACCGGGACTGCGGGCAACAAGGTTTTAAGTCCGAGCGCGTCCAAGCTTCGGATGGCACCCGAGGCAAGAGCAATCCCGATTGCGCCGCCGAACAAACTCAAAAGCACGCTCTCGGTGAGCAGCTGCTGTACGACCACTGCCCGAGTGGCGCCAAGGGCAGTGCGCACCGCAATCTCCTTTCTGCGTCCCAGAGCGCGAGAGAGGAGCAGGCTCGCCACATTTCCGCATGCAATGAGCAGCAGCAGACCCACTGCCGCGGACAGGATGAAAAGGCGTGTTCTCACGTCGGCCACCGTCTCTTCCTGTAGGCCCTTCACAGTGACGAAGATTCCGGGCGCTGCATCGGGCAACTTAGGATTGTCCTGGCTGTAACGCCGGTTCAGCACATCCATCTCAGCGGTGGCACTTGCCATTGTGCTTTCCTGGCGCAGCCTCGCCAATATCGTGAGATATCCGACGCCGGAACGTATGTGTTGCGGAGTGAGCAGTGACAATTCGAAATAACGCGGCGTCCAAACCTCGGCCGGACCCATGAACGCAAAAGGCACATTTGCCGGAAGCACGCCGAGGATGGTGTAAGGAGCCGAATCGAGAGCGATGGTCCGGCCAATCACCCCGGAGTCACTGCCGAATCGGGAGTGCCAAAGCGAATCGCTGATCAAGGCGACCGGTTTGCCTTCGGGCAAGCCTTCATCCTGAACAAAATTGCGCCCAAGCTGCGGCTTCAGGCCGAGCATGTCGAGGAGATTGGGAGAGACTCGCGCGATGGGAATCTGTACCGGTTCTCCATCACCAGAGAGATTTGCTGAGTCATTGGTGACCGCAGCTACTCCGGATAAAGAGTTGCTGTGGTCCCGGATCTCTTCGTATCGCGCCAATGTTGACGGTGGGCTGACGGAATGGCCACTCTCTTGGCGATTGATCTCGATCATGACAAGACGATCCGGTTCCGAGTAGGGAAGCGGACGAAGCAGCAAAGCGCTTGTAATGGAAAAGATCGCGGCATTGCCGCCAATGCCGAGGGCTAGAGTGCAAACGGCGGCCAGAGTAAACCCAAGGTTCTTGCGCAGATTGCGCGCGGCGAAGCGAAAATCATTACGGAGAGTCTCGATGGACATTTTGTTCCAGGCTCGTCGGCGATTGCTCCATTATTACTGTGTGGATTCCATACTGAGCGGCGGAGATCGGCACGCTGCTAGACTAATCGGCCTTAACAAGGAGCTTATATGAGTCGTCGACGTTTGAGTCTTTTGGCAGGCTTGCTTCTGGGATTAGCAGCGTCTGGTGCGGGGCAGACCGCGGCAGGCGGCGACCGCCAAATGCCGGCCAACAAATTCGCCAGTCAGAACGACTGGTGGAAGCATGCGGTGCTCTATGAGATCTATCCGCGGAGCTATGCCGACTCGAATAACGACGGCACAGGCGATCTGCCAGGCATTACGCAACACCTCGATCATCTTGCGCAGCTCGGGGTGGACGCCATCTGGATCACGCCCTGTTTCCCTTCGCCCCAGGTAGATTTTGGCTATGACGTTTCTGACTACCGGAATATTGATCCGCAATACGGCACATTGGCGGACTTCGACCATCTTGTCGCAGAGGCGAAGAAGCGCGATATCAAGGTGATCCTGGACTTTGTGGTGAACCATACCTCTGATAAACATCGCTGGTTCATGGAGTCAGAAAAGTCGAAGGACAATCCCTATCGCGATTACTACATCTGGCGAGATGGTAAGCGTTCCGGGCAGCCGCCGAACAATTGGACCTCGACCTTCGGAGGTCCCAGTTGGACGTTTTCCGACAAGACGAATCAGTGGTATTACCATTTCTTTTATCCGCAGCAGCCGGACCTGAACTGGCGCAATCCCAAAGTGGAACAGGAAATGTTCGATGTGACCCGTTTCTGGTATCGCCACGGAGTTTATGGCTTCCGTCTCGACGCTGTGGATACGCTCTTTGAGGACCCCAATCTTACGGACAATCCTCCTGCTGAAGGCACCGACGCCTACGGCATGGCTAAGCAGCAGCACACGTATGATCATCGTCCTGCAGAGGTCCATGCTGAGCTGCAAAAGCTGCGCAAAGTGGCCGACGAGTTTCCCGGCCGTGTACTGATTGGGGAAACCTGGACGGAGACTCCACAGCAGCTTGCTGAGTACTACGGCCCGCTCAACAACGAGCTGCAGATGCCGATGTACTTCAATTTCACCAAGGTCACGAAACTGGATGCCGTGCAATTCCGTCAAAAGGTGGCCGCAATCGAAAGCAACCCCGTGCACGGCTGGCCGGTATACGTGCTGAGCAATCACGATATCCGAAGATATGTGGACCGATATGGGAATACCGGCAATAAAGATCAGGTTGCAAAGCTGATGTCTGCGCTGTATCTCACGCTGCGGGGCAGCGCGATCATGTATTACGGCGAAGAGATTGGCATGGAGAACAATGACCCCAAGCGCGTGGAAGACGTGAAGGACGTGATCGGCAAGAAAGGCTGGCCGAAAGAAATCGGCCGCGACGGCGAGCGTACGCCCATGCAATGGAACAGATCAGTGAATGCCGGCTTCAATAAAGGCGCGAAACCCTGGCTGCCGGTCGATGCGAACTACAAGACCCACAATGTTGCCGCCGAAACAGCAGATCCGCAATCGGTGTTGAACTGGTATCGCGGACTGATTCGGCTGCGCCGGGACAACCCTGCCTTTTATGAAGGCGATTACGTCAGTCTCAATGATACGGACGCTAATGTGATGAGCTTCTTGCGCAAAAGCCAGCACGGAACGGCGCTGGTCCTGTTGAATTTTGCAGCACAGCCGCAGGCCGTCTCCCTGGATGCCGGTAAAGTCGGAGCCGAGCGGGCTCGCGTGCTGATGACCACCGGGTCCCAGCTTGGGACCGTCAACATCACGCATCTTGCGCTTAATCCTTACGGAGTTTTTATCGCCGAGTTGCAGCCGTAAAGTGCCGGTTAGCTTATGGATTACTCCTGGCTTTCACTGACCGGTAGACAGGTTTTCGGTGAACGTCCGCTAGAATGAAAGCAAGCGCCCGTAGCTCAGTTGGACTAGAGCATTTGCCTTCTAAGCAAAGGGTCGCAGGTTCGAATCCTGCCGGGCGCGCCAGACCCAGCCATGGAAGTCCTCCACAGGCAGGAGCCTATCAGCTCTGCTCCAGGTGCTTTGCAAGCCATTTCACTATCTGTGCATAGCGAAATCGTCCTTGAGATAGTGCGCCTATCATAAATTCGTAAGCAGACGCCGGGCTTACAGCCAGGTCAAATCCATTCACAAGAAGAAACGTATGTGCTGCAGCAAAGGAGACGCGCTTGTTCCCGTCGAGAAACGGATGGTTGTTAGCGAGAGATTCCATAAGCGCTGCCGCTTCTTCGGCCACGCTGTTGTAGTACCCGGTTTGGGGTCGAAACACGGCCGACTCTAACAGTCCGCGATCGCGTAGACCCTGCAAGCCGCCATACTCTTCGATTTGCAGATTGTGGATTGCGAGGACTTCGGCGATTGTGAGGTAAATCCTTTCCGCCATCGGCGGCCTATTTGGCTAGCTTTTCATAAAGCTTACGGAATTTTTCGTTGGAGTGCCGGTAGCTGGCCATAACTTCGGAGCGCACTACGTGTTGTGAAGGAACCACATCCCTTAGATAGTGTTCAATAGCTTTTTCCAGCAGGTGCCTCTGCGATTGACCGTTCTGCTTAGCCACAGCTACCAGTCGCTGGTATAGCTTAGCGTCGATCGCGGGACCGATCTTTACCGTTGCCTTAGGCATCGCGCTTCTTCTCTTCTGAAGAATAATCTAGATTATACCAGATTTCGTGGAGAATGTTGAAGTTCTGTTTTTTTTTGCCTCACAGGGCGAACCTGTTAGCTCTGGACCGATCGCGCGCAGTGCTGAATCATCGCGTGTTGTACCAGCTTGAGCGCAATACTCCAACACTTGCGCGCTTGCTGTTCGTCCTCTCCATATCCGTGCAAATAAAACGTCACAAAGAAGCAGTCGACCGCTGAGTCGGGGGCGCTTCTCCGGTCAACGCAGCGCCGCACGATGAACTCAGCCGCACTGGACAAATCAGGCGCTCGGCGCAACATACGGGTCACCGTTTGCACGAAGCTTTCGTGCTGCTGGAAGCTCAATTTCGCTTCGGCTGCGCTAAAGAGAAGGTCGATGTAGGAGCCGAATTTACAGGGCTCGCCGAAGACTTCCTCCTCGACATTGATTTGTCGGCTTGTCCATGCATCGCACTTGGCTGTCTGGAAGGGAGACTCGGGCGAGTTTGCCCAACTGAGGAATTCGGAGAGTTCAGGATAGAAGCACGCTTCACGAATTTCGAGCACGAGCTCCGGCTGTTGCTTTAGGTCGAGAAAGCGCAGGTTGCCGTCTTCCGACACCCAGGGAAGTTCCAGTCGGGGATCGTCGCTTCCCAGTTCGACACTCCACTCGGCCAACATCTCAAGCTGCCAGACGCAGTTTTCTCTTCGAGCGCCAGTAAAGAACGAGTCCGATTAGGATTGCCAGGATGGTGCTGCCAAGCAACTTCAGCTCAAAGATGCTTTTGTTTGCCGTCTCGCCCGGAGGCACCATCGACAGAGCCATGGACAGCAGGCAAATCAGAAATCCCAAGAGACCGATGACCCATACGCCGCCGCGGCCACCAGGAATCAGAACGGCCCCGGAACTCTGCGCTCGATCAGCACGATATGCCAGCTTGATGGCGGCAGCATACATATAAAGGAATGGGAGAAAGTACAGGATGATCGCTGCATCGACGACGATCTGGTACGCACCGTTGACGCTCTCTTTCCATTGCGTTAGCACCAGGATTAGCGCAGAGATTCCCGCCTGAATGAGGATAGAAATGTATGGTGTCCGCCAGCGCGGGTGAATTTTCCCAAAAAAGGAGGGCAGATAACTGTCGATACCGACGGCAAATGGAACTCGCGCCACGCCTGCCACCGTGGTACCGACACCGCCAGCGTTGCCGACGGTTACCAGCACCGCGGCTAGTACTCCGAGAAAGCCGAAGCCGAGCAACGTGGATCCTGACGTGATCGCCTGGAAAACGCCACTCTTCGGATCGACTTGCTCGGGACTGATCAAGACCATTGCAGCCAATGTTCCCAGCATATAAATGACGGCGATTAGCACACCGGAACCGAGAATCGCGCGCGGAAACGTACGCCGTGGATCCCGCACTTCTTCGGACATCGCGCACACCAACTCTAGTCCCGTAAATGCAAATGCGATCTGCGACCAGAAATTGACCGTGTCGAGGTTCCAGGCTGGCAGTGATGCATGCCAGCTCAAGTGAGTGTGGGAACCAGAACGGGAAAACACCGCAACGCCTACGACAACGAGGATCAGCAATGGAGTGTAAGTGCCCACGCCGCCAGCGTTCTGCAGCCATTTTCCAATATTCAGGCCGACGATATTCAGGCTGACGGCCACAGCCAGCATAAGCAGCGAGCCGGTAAGCAGGAATGTCCGATTGTTAGCCAGGTATCCGTGCGCACCGCCGCCGATGTAGGCGCTCATTGCTGTGCTGGCGACCAGCAAGCCGGGAAAGTAAAAGAACGAGTACACCCAGTATGCCCAACCGGCGACAAATCCATGGAAATCGCCGAAGGCTTCGCGCGTCCAAATGTACAGCCCGCCTTCAGCAGGAAACCGCGTCGAGAGTTCGGTGATCACCAACGCAGTCGGAACGAAGAAAAAGACGGCAGCCAATGCCCACAGGCTAAGCGAAGATGGTCCATTGTGGGCAGCAGCAGCGATCCAACGGGGGCCTAGAACCGCAGCAATGTTGAACAGCAGCACGTCCCAGAAGCCCATCTCCCGCCGCAGTTGAGATGTGGCATCGCTGTGTGCACGAGACAAGGGGTGTGCTCCCGGACTACAAATAAAAATCCCGGTTCGGTAGAACCGGGACTGTAGCCTATCAGATTCCCGCCGAGACTCTTATCGGCGAATGTAGTAAAGCGCCCCGCCGGCGGCTCCCAATCCGCCTAACAGCAGAAGTAAAGGCAAATGCGTGGCGGTCTGCGGAAGGTGGGCGGTGTCCTTGGACTTTGGGGATGTATCCGCCGCTGCCGCTGTCTGCGTGTTCCCATTTGAGGAAGGCTGATCCGACGAAGACTGGTCTGCCACGGAGCTCTGAGGGACGGCGTGCCTCTGTTGGGCTGCTGTAGAACTCGGTTGAGGCGTACTCTGCTGAGCAGCGGTATCACCGTTGTCGCTCTGAGGTAATGCGGGTGGCTCATTTTGCGCGACGAGCGTGGTCGCTGCCGGAGCCGGAGCTGTTGCATTCGATGGACTTGTTGCAGTCCCGGCAACGGTGCTTGCGGCCTGTGGCTGCAGACTTCCCATTCCGGTACTCGCGCTATTCAGGCGGGCGACACTGTCGTTGTTCAAGACTTTTATCGCAGCGCGCCGATGAGCTTTGAGTTCTCTGGCAATTTCGCCGAGGCTGGTTCCGGCAGGAGCACTGGCCGCAGTCAGCCCGATCTGCTGCACGCCAAATTCAAACGGCTGAGCGTTGGCCGAGGCTGTTCCATTTCCCGCAGTACCTAGCTGAGCTTGTGTTGCAGCCGCTGTGCCGATGTTTTCTTCCGCGAAGTTGATCCCATTCGGGTTGTAAACGGATGGACCGTTGGTCGAACGCGGATCGTTTGTCGAGCTATTGCTTAAAGGTGTGCCAAATGCCGGTCCGCTGCCTGGCAGTGCTGCGTCCGGCGTAGCTAGAAGCGGTGCATTCGCGGCGCTGGGGGCGCCCCCCGAATTTGCCTGGCCCGCGCTCGTGGCGTATCCGCCGGTCGTCACTACCTGCGCAAAGCAACTGAGCGAAGCGAGTAGTCCCGACGCAACAACTAATTTAATTCGCATAATGAACTCCCAAGAAGCGTTCCCCTGATGAGCTTTCGACGTTGTGCTCTCTAGCGTAGGGACGAACTGTGCCCCAAGACACCGGCTTCTCACAAATTGGATTACGTAACACTGGGCTGAGGATGCATGCTCTTCGGTGCGATCCCCGCGAAAATTAAACGGTAAGGCGGGCCGCTTCTCCAGGATTCGACAACGATGTCTTGCCTTGACACGCGTTCGAGGAGGGTCTCAGGCTCTAAATTGATAAACTTTCTTTATGCCTCTCTCCGCCGTTTCTGCTGACTCGAAACCCGGTTCCGGTAGCGCTATCGCGTATTTCGAATGCTCCAAATGCGGAGAACACCTTCCCGCCGACAAGCCGCAGACGCTCTGCCCCAAGGACGCCGGTTCGCTTTGGGTTCGGTACGACTTACGCGCTGTTCGCGCGAGGACTTCGCGAGATGACATCGCCCCGCGTGCGGGAAGCATGTGGCGCTATCGAGAGTTGCTCCCGAACGCAACTCCAGTCACGCTAGGCGAAGGTTTCACGCCGATGCTGCCAAGCCGTCGTCATAAGAACCTCTGGCTGAAGGATGAGGGAGCGAATCCGACTGGCTCGTTCAAGGCACGCGGACTCTGCATGGCGGTCACCATGGCCCGCCACTACGGCCTGAAAAAGCTCGCGATTCCATCGGCGGGAAACGCCGCAGGCGCACTGGCGGCATACGCGGCTGCCGCCGGGATTGAGTCGCACATCTTCATGCCTAAAGATGTCCCCGAAGCCAACCTGGTCGAATGCACGGCATACGGTGCGCACGTCACTTTGGTGAACGGCCTCATTAGCGATTGCGCACGAATGCTTGGGGAGCGCAAGCAGGCGGAAGGATGGTTCGATGTCTCCACGCTTAAGGAGCCATTCCGTGTGGAAGGAAAAAAGACGATGGGGCTCGAAGTCGCGGAGCAGGTAGGCTGGCGGCTGCCCGACGCCATCTTCTATCCGACCGGCGGCGGTGTCGGACTCATCGGGATGTGGAAAGCATTCGACGAACTGGAACAACTAGGGTGGCTCGAGTCCGGCTCCAAGCGGCCGAAGATGATCGCAGTGCAGGCCGCCGGATGCGCTCCGATTCCTAAGGCGTTTGAAGAAGGAAAGAGCGTCTCGGAAGCCTGGCAGGATGCAAGCACATTCGCCTCGGGACTTCGGGTGCCCAAAGCGTACGGCGATTATCTGATCCTGGACTTCGTTCGCCGCAGCGGCGGCACGGCCATTGCTATCTCTGACCAGGAGATGCTCGCTTCGCTGCTCGATTGGGCACGAGAGGAAGGAGTCTTTCTGTGCCCCGAAGGAGCTGCGGCCACGGCAGCGTACGACAAGTTGCTGGCAACTGGTTTCCTGAAAGCGAGCGATGAAGTCGTAATCTTCAATACCGGAACGGGACTGAAGTATATCGACGTGCTTGGTCGTGCAATCGGTATTCGCCGAGATGGCAGCGGCTCGGCAGATGGCAAGCCGGCCGAGCGGAAAATCGGCGGAATTATTGGACCTTACTGAACACAGGGCTGCTGGCTGCTTGCTTCTGGCTGCTGGCCGGCCGCAGCCAACAGCAAGTAGCCAGCGGCCAGCAGCTTTTTCATGACTGAACGTCTCTACTACAACGACACCTTTCTTTCTGAGTTCAGCGCTACGGTGCTTGATGCAAACGAGCTCAAGCGCGAGAACAATCATTCCACCTGGGCGGTAAAGCTTGACCGCACGGCTTTTTATCCGACCAGCGGTGGACAACCATTTGATCTCGGTCAGCTCGTTGCCGAATCCAAATCGGGCGTGGCGCTCGAAAGCGCGGTAACCGACGTCTTCGAAGACGAGCAGGGTGAGGTCTGGCATCAGACGAGTAAGGTGATCCCGCCCGGCGCCCAGGTACGCGGTCATATCGACATGGAGCGTCGTCGAGATCACGTGCAGCAGCACACTGGACAGCACCTCCTCTCAGCTGCATTCATCCAGCTCTTGGACGCTAAGACTGTCTCCTTCCACTTGGGGGAACAAGTTTCAACCATCGATCTGGATACACCGGCAATTTCTGCCGTCGACCTTGTGCGCGTAGAGCGGCTCGCCAACGAAGTAATCGCTGAGGACCGTCCCATTTCAGTTCGGTATGCCACGCGCGAAGAGGCTTTGCAGATGGGCGTGCGCAAGTTGCCCGAGCGCAGCGGCGAGATTCGCCTCATTGACATTCAGAACTTCGATCTCAACGCCTGCGGCGGTACGCATGCGCGCAGCACGGGGCAGATTGGCGGGTTGATTCTTCGCAGAACCGAGAAGGTGAAACAAGGCCTGCGGGTGGAATTCGTCTGCGGACTCCGCGCCGCAGCGACGGCGCGGCGGGATTTCGAACTTTTGAGCGAAAGTGCCGCGCTTTATCCTTGTGCGCCGGCCGATCTGGCCGCCAATATCACCAAGCAGCGCGAGGAAGCCCGCCAGCAACAGAAACAGCAAGCCCGCTTTCTTGAGGAGGTGGCTGAGCTCAAGGCAGCACAACTGCTGAGCGAAGTTCCTGCTGCAGCAGGCGCAAAAAGGGTCATCAGCCAAGTGTTTTGCGATCGTGATGCAAGCTATATCAAGCTGCTGGCGCAGCGGCTCACGAAGTCGCCATCCGTTGTCGCTCTGTTGGCAAGTTCTCAGACCGCGCCAACGTTAGTATTTGCTCGTTCAACCGACTTGAGTTCCGATATGGGAACTCTTTTGCGGGAATTGGTCACTGCGGCCGGAGGACGCGGCGGCGGCGGCAAGGACTTCGCTCAGGGCGGTATCCCTGATGCCTCGCAGCTCGAATCGATCCTGAAACAGGCCAAAGCCAAGCTAGCGACGTAGGACGGCCTGCGATGCGCGTTTGGTAAAATCGAGCCTGCCAATCTTTTTGTGGGGCTATAGCTCAGCTGGGAGAGCGCATCGTTCGCAACGATGAGGTCGTCGGTTCGATCCCGACTAGCTCCACCAAGTTTTGCCGCGATATTTGGATTCAGCTTACGGTTGCCAGGCTGTCCGAGAGGTGTATTAGCTAGTGTTTATTATCCAGTATCCTTTCTTTC
>JAFAUE010000188.1 GCA_019243475.1 Acidobacteriota bacterium
TGACGAACTCATTCCTGAAGGCGTCGGGCACGTAGCGCATCAGCAGGAAATCGCATTGGTGGGGCTGAGACATTGGACACTTTTATGGGTTCCTGAGTTTATGAATTGTGATTTCATGAACGGTGATTTTACGATTTCTCGATTTGCGCCATGCCCGCGATAAAAAATCAAGAAATCACACAATCACAATTCCTTTCAGGCCCATCTAGCCGCGCCGAACGCTTTTTGAATGCACGCATAGCGCGCCGCCCCCAGCAAGCCGGCATCGTCGTTCAACACAACCTTTACCGGGATGTCTTCCAACAGAGAGCGCATCCTGCCTTTGTCGAAGAATGCTTCGAGAAACTCCGGACGCTGCATAAAAGGAATGTTCTTAGCAGCGATGCTGCCGCCAATGAACATGCCGCCGAGCGACATGAACTTCAGTGCACAATTTCCCGCCTCGGCCCCATAAACGCTCACGAAAAGTGACATCGTCTGCTCGCAGATCGGAGTCTTCTTTTCCAGTGCAAGCTGCGAAATCAAAGCAGCGGGATCTTTGGCGGAATTCATCTGCTCGCGCAGCCAGTCCGGCTCGTCTGACCGCTTAGTATCGCGGAGGAAGTCATAGACATTCTTTATGCCTGGGCCGGCCAGAATACGTTCGTAGCTCACGGTCTTGAAGCGGCCAAGCAAGTACTTCAGCAGTTCGATCTGCAGCTCGTTGCGCGGTGCGAAGTCCGCGTGTCCGCCCTCGCAGGCGAAGGGATGCTGGCGAATTCCGTCCCACAAAAGTCCTGCTTCACCAAGGCCCGTGCCGGCGGAGATCACCGCCATGTTTCCTTCGGCATCTTCGCCGCCAGCATGGAGTGTCACAAAGTCGCGCGAGGCGAGCGAGTCGATGCCATAGGCATACGCCTCAAGGTCGTTGATGAGCGCGACCGACTGCAGATGGAGTTGCCCAGCAAGTTCTTGCGAGTCGATAGTCCAAGGCAGATTCGAAATCTTGCTTCGCCCGCTGCGCACTGGGCCGGCGACAGCGAAGCAGGCGCTCTGCGCAGGAATGCCTTCGCTGCGGATAAAATTTCCTGCAATCTCCGCCAGACCGCGGTAATCCTTGCTGTCGTAAATTTTCTCAACGACTAGTGGAAATTTGTTGCCTTCGGCGCGGAAGGCCGCTACGCGGCTGTGGGTGGCGCCAATATCTCCGGCAAGAATCATCATCAGATTGTCCTCCACTTCCGCCCATCGCGCGCGAGCAGGTCGTCGGCCTCTTTCGGTCCCCAGCTTCCCGCCCCGTAGTTTGGGAACTTTCGCGGCGAGACCGCTCGCCAAACGTCGAGCACAGGATCTACCACGCTCCATCCCGCTTCGACCATATCTGCCCGCTGAAACAATGTGGGATCGCCAATCATGCAGTCATAAAGCAGGATCTCGTATCCCGTTTTGGGCTCCGCTTTGAAGTATTTGGCGTATTCGCAGCTCATGTTCACCGAGCCCACGCGCACGGTCGACCCTGGAATTTTTGCCCCGAAGCTGAGCATCATTCCTTCTTCAGGCTGGATTTGGATCACGAGTTGATTGGTGCGCAGCTTGTGACCGACAGTGTCCTGAAAGATCTGCAACGGCGTCTTCTTAAACTGAATCGTGATTTCCGTATGGCGCTCAGCCAGGCGTTTGCCGGTGCGGATGTAAAACGGAATTCCCGCCCAGCGCCAGTTGTCGATCGCCAGTTTCAAAGCCACAAATGTTTCAGTGCGGGAATCAGGCGCGACGCCTGGTTCGCTGCGATATGCCGGCGCGCTATTGTCCCCAATGCGGCCTTCGCCGTATTGTCCTCGGACGGTATTCATCAACACCTCGTCCGAGTGAAACGGCTTGATCGCGTGCAGGACCTTGGCCTGTTCATCGCGCACTGCTTCTGACTTGAACGATGCCGGCGGCTCCATGGCGGTGAGACTGATCAGCTGCATGATGTGATTGGGAACCATGTCGCGCATGGTGCCGACGTTGTCGAAATATCCGCCACGCCGCTCCACGCCCACTGTTTCTGCATTCGTGATCTGCACGTGGTCGATGTAGCGATCGTTCCAAAGCGGTTCGAAGATGCTGTTGCTGAAGCGGAAGACCAGCAGATTTTGCACAGTCTCTTTGCCGAGATAATGATCGATTCGGTAAATCTGATCTTCATTCAGGACACTCTGCAGGTCGCGATTAAGACTTTTAGCGGATTCAAGATCGTGCCCGAACGGCTTCTCGATGATCACTCGCCGCCAATGACCGTTTTCCTCGCGCGACAGTCCGCTTTTTCCCAGATGCTCGACGATCTCGGCGAAGAACTTGGGCGCCGTGGCCAGATAAAACAGGTAGTTTGATCCCGTGCCGAAGTTCTCATCTACGGCAGCCAGCCTTTGTTGCAGGCACTGATAGGTGTTGTCGTTTGCAAAATCGCCGCGCTCGTACTGAATGCGTTGGGAAAACCAGTCCCACCGGTCACCCGCGCGATCCGGATCGTCGAGGAATTGCGTCACATGCTGCAGGAAACCATCCTGGCTTAGGTCATCCACTGAAACTCCGACGACGGCGAAGTTCTCGGGCAGCAGATGCTCCTTTGAGAGGTTATACAGAGCAGGGAGAAGCTTCCTTTTTGTCAGATCGCCGGCGCCGCCGAAGATGACCAAGGCACATGGTCCGGCGGGCTTGTCGGTGGGACTGAACTCCTCTTCCAGATTGGCGACAGCGGCTATTGCCATTTTCCTGTGCTTCGCGCAGCGAAAGGCATTGTAGCCGCTGGGCGGTCTGCCCTGTTAAGCCTTTCGATACCTCACGGGCGTAGGTGTTTATCTAGACGACAAAAGTAACTTGCCAACCCGGTAAAAACCGAAGTAGGCTTGCGCGGTAAATCCACCTTTTTTATGAGTCCAATCCCCATGGCCCGGAAGTTCACAATTCAGCAGATGACGAAGGTGAACACCGAGCTTTGGCTGATTCTGTCTCTCTTTGTCCTGGCAGCGGGCGTAAATTTTCTGGTGGCCTCGCACCATATGGTGCTGGGGTTTTATACGTTGCCGACGCTGTTTTCCGCTTACGTCTTCGGTAAACGCCATGCGGTGCTAACGGCTTTTGCCAGCGTCTTCATCGTCGGGCTCGTGCTCTATAACACTCCTACTCTCATGCACGAGGAAAACACCAACCAAATCTTCTTCTTCATATCGGGCAAGTGGATGGAGATCGTGGTTTGGGGCGGAACGCTGGTCGTAACCGCCTACCTGATGGGCGCTCTATACGAGCGGCAGAAAGAGCAGATGAAAGAGCTGCGCCAGACTTACCACGGCGTGCTTTTGATCCTGCAACAGTTCATTACTAAGGACAAATACACGCAGAACCATTCCTATCGCGTGTCGGTGTATGCGAGCACGATCGCCTCGGCTTACGGTTTGGATCCAGAACGAATTGAAGACGTACGCGCGGCCGCTCTGCTGCATGATATCGGCAAGCTCGACATTAGCCGCGATATTCTCTACAAAGCCGCAAGCCTGACACCGGAAGAGTTTGAGGAGATGCAGACACACGTCGAGAAAGGCGTGAGCATGCTGCAGCCGGTGGGCGGAAGTCTGCGGCGAGTGCTTCCTATCATTCTCGCCCATCACGAAAAGTACGATGGGAGCGGCTACAACCCCATCAGCGGCCATTCCATTCCGTTGGAAGCGCGGATTATCGTAGTTGCTGATGCCTACGACGCAATGACCAGCGATCGGCCTTATCGCAAGGCGATGTCTCCCTTCGACGCGAAAGAGGTAATCGAGCGCGGCGCGGGGAAGGAGTTCGATCCCATGGTGGTCGATGCTTTTATGAGCGCCTTCCGCAAACGGGAACTGGAAGTTCCTGAAGTCCTGGTTTAAGCCGACCTACCACTCCTCGTCAATCCATTGCATCTGCTGCAGCATCATGCGTAATGCTGGGCTGTCTCGCGAGACGGTTGGAAAGTATGAGCCTACTGGCTGACGCGTCCACCACTGTCCCGTTTGTTTTCTTACCTGCTGCGAACTGAAGCGATAGTCATACAGAAGCGCGCGAACATGCTTCGGCGGCTCATCGGGAAAGGGATTGTTCCTTAGCAGGGACAGTACTGCCTTGTCGCCTTCGAGCAGCTTGGCCATGAAGTGCACGAACCAGGGATGCCGATGATAAGAGCCCATCGCTGCAAACCACATCAGCCAGTCGAGTCGCAGATGATACGGCGCGATCTGCGGAGATAGTCTCCGAGCGTCTCCAGGCTTTCCGCGGAACTCATATTCTCGCCATGAGGTCGATTGAGTGATTACCACTTCATCGGTGCCCTCGACGACAATCTCGTACCGTTCGCGCGTGATTCCACCAAATGCCCCGTACGTGCCCACAAAATGAAATTTGTTATAGACCGTATTCATTACCTGACGCGAGGAAAAGAGATTGCGTACCGGTTTTATGCTCAGCACGATGACCAGCAGCACAATCGCGCCAGTGAGAACCCGCAACGCAATGTCCGGCGGAGGCAATTGCCGCGTTGACGCGATCACAAGATTGCCATCGTCAAAGCAGCTAAACGCCAGCACAGCCGTGAGCGCGTTAAGCCAAGATAGATTTCCGCTTAAAAAGATCAAACCTTGAAAAAGGATGGTGAGCGCTCCCGCAATACTGGCGGCCGGTTGCGGCAAAAAGTAGCCGAAGGGCACGAACAGTTCGGCAATATGATTAACAAGAACGCCGCCTTTCTTCGACCATCCCGGCCCGTTGTGAAAAAACCAGCTCAGCGGATTGGGAATCGGTTGAGTCTCATAGTGGTAATCGAGACAGGTGAGGTCACGCCAGCAGGAATCTCCCCGAAGCTTGATTAGACCTGCGCCGAACATCACGCGGAAAAGCAGCCAGCGGAACATCCACATCACCGCTACCTGCGGTCGCGTATCGCTGGCACCGAGAAAAGCCGCGTAGGCACCGGCTTCGAGCAAAATCGACTCCCATCCGAATCCATAAAACACCTGCCCCACATTCACAAACGAGAGATACAAGGTCCAGATCGCCGCCCAGATGAAGAACAACACCCAGGTGTATCGATCCACAGCGCCAGAAAGAATTACCGCGGACAGGATCACGCCGCTCCACGCGCCGGTCAGGAAAGACCGATCTGTCGGGAAGAAGAAAAAGAGGCTGGGTGAATCCCGGAATGCGATGCGTTTCACGAACAACGGCACCGGCAAAAGTCCGCGTTCGCCGAGCAGCGGATTGAATTGGTTTACTGCGTTCAGAAACGCGATGAGGAAGAGTCCGGCTACGCTCTTTTCCAGCGCCACTCGAGCAAACAGGTAAAAACCGGGCGTGAAGAGAGTTGACATTGAGCGGTCAGA
>JAFAUE010000269.1 GCA_019243475.1 Acidobacteriota bacterium
TGAACCATCTCAAAACGGGAAAGTGACTGCCGTAAGAGATTGCGCAGCAAGTCGCCCATTTCCAATGCACGCGTGCCAAGTCGTTCGTCCTCGAGAACGTCGAGCGTCGCCAGACCCGCCCGCATCGCCAGACCATTTTCACTGAACGTGGAAGTATGAATGAGCGCGCGACGCAGAGAGCTGTACACCGAATCGTAAATCTCGTTTGACATGAGCACGGCCCCGACCGGTACCAGACCTCCACTCAATGCCTTCGCGAGCACCACCATGTCAGGCTCTACGTGAAACTGATGCGCAGCGAGGAAGCTTCCTGTGCGGTAGAGCCCGGTCTGGACTTCATCCAGCACCAGCAGCGCCCCGTATTTGCGGCAGAGCGCCTGAGCTTCGCGCAGATAATTCGATTCGGGCACGCAAATCCCGGCTTCCGATTGGATCGGTTCCACGATGAATGCGGCAAATTTGCGTGTCGCCAGCCGGGATCTCAGTCCCTCCAGGTCGCCAAAGCGCACCGACTCGGTGCCGGCGAGCATCGGTCCGAATCCCTCGCTCCATGTGCTTCCTCCCATGAGCGACAACGCACCGCAGGTAAGCCCATGAAAGGCGTCCTCGGCATAGAGCAGCCCTTCGCGCCTGGTATGCGCGCGAGCAAACTTGATGGCGGCCTCCACGCCCTCGCTTCCCGAACTGGCAAAGAAGACTTTGTCCAGTCCACCACCGGCTAGGTCGATGAGACGGCGCGCCAGTTCGCCGGCCAATTCGGGTACGTGGCTCTGCAGCATTGCGGGGCCGCGGCGATCGAGTTCGTCCTGCAGCGCGGCGATAATCCTCGGATGGTTGTGGCCGGCGTTGTGAACGCAATATCCGGAAAGAAAGTCAAGAATGCGACGGCCGTCACGAGTGAGCAGCTCCGTTCCGGCACAACGTTCATAGCTCACGTTCATGTCGAGCAAGTTGAGCAGGCGCACCCATTGCGGATTTACATGCTCCGCATAAGAAGCAGTGGCGAGCGATGGTGTGGGTGTAGCGATGGACACAAATACCTCTCTCTATTTGTTATTACGCGGCCGGTCGGAATTCGCGACTGCCGACGGGGCTGAGATCACGCCTGACGCTGTGATGTCGATTTGCACCTTGTTGCTCACGCGCAGGAACAGCGTGCTGGGATTTTTTAGTCCCCAGGCCTCGTAAGGAATTTCGAAATGCGTGCTGGTCGCGAGCTGGCTTCCTGTGATCCGAATTGGGAAAGCCAGCGTGAGCTCATGGTCGGAGCCGTGCAGGCGGAAGGTTCCCTGCACCTGAATCTGTGACTGTCCTTGAGGAGCAACGCTTCCGAGCACATGTTTCGGCAGGAACTCGATCGTGGGATAGCGCTGAACTTCGAGGATGTCTTTGTTCATTTTCTTGTCGCGCGCGTGGCTACCGCTGTCGCCGCTCGCGGCGTCGATCACAACGTCGCCGCCTGCTTCCCCTGTCGAATCGAAAGTGATGTTTCCCGATTTGAGCCTGAAGATTCCGTGCACAGTATGCAGAACGTCCGCTAGAGTGAATTCCACCGTTGTTTTCGCCGGATCAAGCTGAATCGTGGATTCCTTGGTCGCAGCCGGTTGACTCAAGCAGGACGCGCAAGCCAACAGCAGAATGCAGACTGTTTGGACCGTGTGTCTTTGCATCTTCCTCATTACTGCACTCCTGCAGATCGGATACTCAAGTCAGAATCTGGTCCGTATGAATGAGACTCGATCTGAAACCATTACTACGCTCGCCTTGGACCACAGGTTACGCCGTAAGCAAATGCCACCCCAGCGACACAGCGTGCCCCGGTCCGACCAGCAGTGGCGAAACAGCCCCGGTATGTATGGCGAGAAGCTTCGAAAAGAGATTTGGCTCAGCCGCAAAGGCGAGGAACATCCGTCGCCTGAAGCGATGATTCTGGTCCATCGTGAGCATGAGCCCAGCCATAACGCGAGGCAGTCCGGCAATCCGGCGATGCGCTTTCTGATAGCTGCGCAGGTCGCCATCACGCATCGCCTCCGCTAATGCGGCGGCTTGTTGAAAACTCATCGACAGCCCGTCGCCAGTGATTGCATCCACCGAACCGGACGCTTCTCCGATGAGCGCGGAGCGCTCGCGGCACACGCTTCGCAAATTGCGCGTCGGAGTAACGGCGCCACGATCTGTTGTACTCGCGGCGCCGCGAAGGCGCTCCTCGATTTCCGGGAAGAACTTCAGTGAGTCAGAGAAACGCAGGTGCGGATCCCGTGTGATCAAGGCTACGCAAACCTCTTGATCGGAAACCGGAGTCACGTAAATCTGCCCGCAAGTGCTCCAGTGGATCTCAACGTAATCAGCCCAGGGAGGCACGCGAAAATGCCGGCGAAAACCGAAGCGTTGACGCACGCGTGAGTCAGTATCCATTCCCAACCAGCTTCGCAGTCGCGAGTTTTGTCCGTCTGCGCATACGAGCCATTTGCATGCGGCTTCGCGTCCATCGATCAAGACCCCGTTTGAGGTCGCACCGGAAACGCGTACTCCCCAGTGCATCTCGACTCCGAGTTCCGCAGCGCGATCGATCAGCAGCTGATGCAGTCGTATGCGCCGAATACCGTATCCGTATCCATGGACAAAGTCGGCTTCGATTCTGCAATTCTCATTAATGAACCGGATTCCCTGAAACGGGCAAGCGTTCTCAGCAGAGAGTGTGACGCCAATTTTTGCCAGGGCGGCAAGGCCGTCCGGCATAATTCCTTCCCCGCAGGCTTTGTCGATCGGCGGGCGAGCGCAATCCACCAATGTGACTTCAAGGCCGCATTGTCGGGCGGCGATTGCAGCTGCGAGTCCCGCCGGACCACCGCCGGCGACCAGGACTTCCGTGTTGAAGATTGCAGTCATTCAAAAACGGAAAATAGGGATTACCAGCGGAGCAGTACGAGTTCGGAGCAAAAGCCAGGTCCCATGGCGGCGAGAACGCTGTACGTACCTGCCGCAGGACGACGACGATTCACAAATTCTTCCAACACAAGCAGGACAGAAGCAGAGGAAAGGTTTCCGACTTTCCGCAGGCAGCGCCACGAAGCGTCCAGTGCCGCCTGAGGCAGTTCGAGAGCGGCGGCGGTAGCTTCCAATACTTTCGGTCCGCCTGTATGCATGATCCAGCTTCCGATGTCGCCGCGGCTCAACGATTGGTCAGCGAGAAATTGATCGACGTCATTGGCGAGATGCCGCTCGATCACTTTCGGCACTTCCGGCGAAAGGACGATCTTGAAGCCCTTTTCCGAAATGTCCCAGCCCATCACGTCCTCGGTCGCAGGATAAAACGTAGATCTGGTCGCGATGACCTTGGGACCTTTGGCCTTCCGCTCCGAACCTGAGATCAGTACGGCGGCTGCGCCATCTCCGAAAAGACCGGAAGAAATCAGATTTGCGAGGGAAGTATCATCGCGCTGCCAAGTCAGGGAGCAGAGTTCCACTGAGAGTAAGGCCGCAACCTGGTCGGGATAAGCGCGAACGTAGTCGCTGGCGCGCGAAATGCCCGCCGCGCCGGCAACGCATCCAAGTCCAAAAATGGGAATGCGTCGAATGTTGCGGGACAGTCCCATGCGGTTGACAAGGCGCGCGTCGATCGAAGGACTCGCGATTCCGGTGACGGAAGTAAAAAAGATTGCGCCCAGTTCTTCGGGTGCCAACCCGGCGCGGGTGAGCGCCCGGCACAACGCTTGCTCGCCTAATTCCTCAGCCGCTTCAATCCAGGCGTCGTTCGCCTGTCCCCAAGTTGAGACGCTGTCATAGGCTTCGAGCGGTAAAGCGAGGAATCTGCCGTCAACCCCTACCCGCGAGAGCAGTCGATCCAGAACCTCGGGCTTTTCAATTTTGTTCCGCCAATTGCGTTTCAAGGCGGCGGCAATTTCACTTTGCTTGTAGTAATGACGTGGAAACGCGCTGGCTACGCCGGAAATTGTCATAAAGGGGGAAATGAGTACTTAAGACAATTTAACCCGAGCTGCACGCAAGAGTTGTGCGGCCAGTGTTTTGCTGCCGTTTCTGAGACGTATTCTGAATTCAGCTACTCGCGCTTTTCGACGACTCGTGCAGAGTGGTGAAATCGCTTCAACCAGTGCGTCGAGGGCGAGCCACTAGGTCTAGCACCGACAGCAAAGCCAATCTTCTCGCCTAGATTGTGCGCGCGCCCCGATTCATGAGCGCTAACACGATCACAATGACGAGGAGCAGGCCGAGCCCGCCACTCGGGTAATAGCCCCAGCCAGAGCTATAGGGCCAGGTTGGTAGAGAACCGATCAGCAGAAGGACGATGAGGAGAACGAGCACCAGACGAAGCATACGGGACTCCTAAATTTTTGACTGCACCATATGATGTGCAATTGAGGATTCAGAGTTGCCGGTTATCTTTGCGGCGTGCATTCTCTCCTGCCCGACATGGCGCTGCACCCGGCCAGATTGCCGATCGAGCCGTTGTAATCGAAGCAATGTCGCGCAGTGCAGCGCTGCGGCCATTTACATTATTTATGGGTAGCCGATCTGACGTTTGACCAGGAGAACGAATGAAGTATTACCGACTCATCGTTATTTGCATTCTTACTACGGCCCTTAGCGGCATGGTCGCAGCACAATCTGCGGCGGATTTGTACAAGGGAAAGTGCCAGGGATGTCATGGCGTTGATGGCCACGCTTCCCCAATTGGGAAGAAGCTCGGCGCGAAGGACTTCAACGATCCTGATGTAGCAAAAATGTCGCAAGCGGACATAGTCAGGATCACCACAGAGGGCAGGAACAGGATGCCCGCGTACAAAGGCAAACTGACGGAGCAGCAGATCAGAGAGCTGGCGAAGTACGTCAAGGAAATGAAATAGACGTTATCCATTCCTGCGTCAGCGACGAATGCTATGATCTCGCGCCATGTCCTCACGAATTCCTTGGCCTGCTTTCATTGCCGTCGTCATCCTTGCCTTCTTCCGGACGCTCTCCCCGCAGTCCAGCCCGATAGCCGCAGCGGTACGCACGCCACAGTTTGAAAATCAGGACGTTGCTGTGTGGAAGACTGTGATTCCTCCTAATGCGCCGCTGACCATGCATACACACCAGCACGCGCGCGTGATTGTTGCGCTGGTTGGCGGAACGATGAAGGTTGCCTATGAAGACGGCTCGTCGGAGCAGCACGAGTGGCAAACCGGGCGGGCCTACTGGCTCCCCAAGTCGGAAGGCATGAAACGCCACACCGACGTAAACACCGGCTCGAAACCAATCGAGGTCATGGTCGTCGAACTAAAGAACGATTCCACTTCGGAGTAGGCTCCAGTTGATGAGAAAGGCTTTTCTCACTGTTCACCTTTGGGCCGGATTGATCGCCGCCGTGTTTCTCTTTCTCGTCGGCATAAGCGGGGCAATTATTGCGTTTGAAAATGAACTGGATCGATTTCTGAACTCCGGTCTTTATTATGTGCAGCCGCGCGGCCATCTGCTCGGTCTGGACGCAATCAGCCAAAAGCTGCTTGCCCAATATCCCGGCGCGAAGATTGACGGGTTCGAGCCGCCGGAAAAGCCCGACCTGGCACTGATCGTCGGCCTGGAGCCTTCCTCCGGCAAAGAAATGACGCTCTTTGTCGACCCTTACACGGGCGACGTTCGCGGCGACGCGCAACAGGGAAATCGCTTTGTCAGCCGCGTCCATCAATTCCACACTCATCTGCTTGCTGGGGAAATCGGCAAGCAGATTGTCGGCTGGAGCGGGGTGTTTCTGCTTCTGCTTTCCATAACGGGAATCGTGCTCTGGTGGCGGGCCAAGGTGTTCCGCTGGCCTTCCTCAGGAACTCCCACACGCTTCCACTTCGAGCTGCACAGTACCTCAGGGCTGCTTTCATCGGTCTTCCTGTTCATTTTTGCCATTACCGGCATTTGTATCCATTGGGAGCGGCAGGTAAATGCCCTGGCAGCGAAGATGTCACCAAGTCCGAGTGGCCGCCCCGCCCAGCGTCCCGATTCGGGAACTGTGCCGCTGTCGCCAGATCGCCTGATAGAGGTCGCGAAATCGGCCCTCCCTGATGCGCGAGTCACCTTGCTGCAGATGTCCTCCGCACCAAGGCAGCCTGTAACCGTCGTACTCAAATTTCCCGAAGATCACACGCCTTTGGGCCGAACCAGAATGGCGATCGCGCCTTACAGCGGTCGCGTGCTGCAGATACAAAGCTCCCGCGACTTTTCTCCCGCCATGAAATATTCCCGCATGTGGAACCGCGAGATACATACGGGAGACATTTTCGGTATGCCGACGCGTATTTTAGCGGCATTCTTCAGCCTGATGGTTCCGCTGCTGGCGGTAACCGGCCCGTTGTTATGGTGGAATCGTCGTCGTGCCGCCTCGCGCGCAACGCGCGGAGTTCTATCCAGCAAAGCTGAATTCGCCGAGGGGTCTTGAGGTCTGGATTTAATCGAAATAGTTTTACGAGAATTTCGTGAGCCGCCAAAGCAGCCAGGCGCAGGCACCCAGCACAATAACCAGTACGCTGGACAAAGCAGCTGCCCAGCCCATGTTCATGGCCAACGCGGGGGTGGAGGCCTGACTCGCGAGGACTATGAAGATCGCTAAACCGGCAAGCAGGATGAGGTAATCCCACCAGCGCCGCTCGGTCGTGTGTGTCTTGTTCTCACTTCCTTCGTACTGGGCGAGCACCTGATCGTATTCGAGATTGTAGCGATCGCATTCCTTGCGTACTGCCGTGCGGGTGGACTCTATTTCTCCTTGTCCGGCGACCGCGGAGCTGATCGCGATTGCGCCGAGGACCATGATTCCCGATCCGGTAATCACCATCAGTTTCTGCGTAAGTCCAGCGCCTGCAAATTCTCCGAAGACGAGAACGCCCCACGCCAGTCCCCACAGCTGATTCGTATTCGACAGTGGAATGCCGCGGCCTATGCCGACGTATTTCACCGCGAATTGCTGTAACAGATCGCCGATAACCCACACGAAACCGCCGAGAAAGAGCCAAAACAGCATCGGCCGCACCTGCGCGGAGTGGAAGACCGGCGCTTGCGTGCCGCCGTCCAGCGAGAGCACCAGAGCAAGCATCGTGCCCAATTCACCGACGGTAAATGCCGTCACGAACGACAACGGATTCATGCCGCTGATGTACACCTTGCGATAGGGCACGTACATCGTTCCCCAAAGCAAGCTGGCGCCGAGCACCGCAGCCACGCCCTGTACCGCACGATGTGAGGATGTGCTGCCATGAATGGTGGTGAAGCCGAGCAGGATCGCCGCAGCCACAATGGCCACCGCG